>JACRTZ010000037.1:341-11782 GCA_014304965.1 Vulcanimicrobiota bacterium
CGCTTGAGTGAGGCCACGACGAGCGGATATACGCTGATCGAAGCGCCGCGCCCCAAACAGCGGCTCGTTCACGTTCACGCGGATCCAAACGAACTCGGCCGCGTCTACGCGGCCGACGTCGCGATTCTCTCGAATCCCGCGAACTTTGCGGAAACGCTCGACTTGACGCTTCCCGTCGCCAACGCATCGCTGCGCTGGACCGATTGGGCGAAGAGCGCCCACGACGACTACGAACGCAACCGCGAGTGGACGGTGCCGCGCGGCGCGCTCGACATGGCGGGCGTCGTCCGGCATCTCGACGACGTGCTTCCCGAAGATGCGATCGTCTGCAACGGCGCCGGCAACTTCGCGGCTTGGGTGCACCGCTATTATCGCTACAAGCGCTTTGGCACGCAACTCGCGCCCGCGAGCGGCGCGATGGGATACGGCGTCCCCGCGGCCGTCGCGGCGAAACTGCGCCATCCGGAGCGCATCGTGCTGGCATTCTCCGGCGACGGCTGCTTTCTCATGTCGGGCCAAGAGCTCGCGACGGCTATGCAATACGGCGTTGCGCCCGTGTTCATCATCGTCAACAATGGCATGTACGGCACGATTCGCATGCACCAAGAGCGGGAGTATCCCGGCCGAACGATCGCGACCGACATCCTTAATCCGGACTTCGTCGCCTACGCCCACGCGTTCGGAGCTCACGCCGAAGCCGTCGAACGGACGGAAGATTTTCCCGCCGCCTTCGAACGTGCGAGCAACGCCGGTCGGGCGGCCGTGCTCGAGCTGCGCGTGGATCCCGATGCGATTTCGCCGCGAACGACCATAACGGAGATGCGCGCAAAAGCGCGTGCAGCGAACTAAGCCCGTGCACCTCTGGCCCGAGCACCTCGTCCTGGTTCGTCACGGACAGAGCATCGGGAACGTCGCCCGCGAGCGCGCGCTCGCCGAAGGCGCTGCGCTGATTCACATCGACGCGGTCACCGATTCGGACGTTCCGTTGTCGCCGCTCGGCCGCGAGCAGTCGCAAGCACTTGGGCGCTGGTTCGCCGGCAACGAGAAGGCCTTCGATCCAATTCTTACTTCGCCGTTCAAGCGCGCCGCCGAAACGGCCGAACTAATGCGCGAAGCGGCGGGCTGGGAAGGCGCACGCATCGTCGCCGATGCGCGGCTCGGCGAGAAAGGGTTCGGCGAACTCGATCGCTTGACGCGCGCCGGCATCGCGGAGCGGTTTCCCGAGCAAGTTGCGCTTCGTCATAAACTTGGAAAGATGCACTATCGCCCTCCGGGCGGCGAGAGCTGGGACGACGTGATCGTGCGCTTACGCGGCGTCGCCGATTCGTTGAAAAGCGAACACGCCGGCAAGCGCGTCGCAATCGTCTCCCATCAAGTGATCGTCGTGTGCCTGCGCTATCTGCTCGAGAACCTAAGCGAAGAGCAACTGCTGGCGATCGATCGAGGCGGTGACGTCGCAAACTGTTCGATTACGGAATATCGTTACGACCCGGCCGCGAGTGCGCTGCGCCTCGAGCGCTTCAATTTCAGCGTTCCGGTGGCCGAGCAAGGCGCGCCGGTCACGGCCGAGCCGAGTCAGAGTGCCGTCCAGTCGAACTAGCTCGGCGAATGCCGTTCGTCGCGGACGCGGCGCGATTTCAAATCGGTTCGCTCCAGCGAGTTCGGCGCGCAGAGTTCGATCGTCGCCCGCACCCCGAGCTTGCGCTTCATCTCGGCGCCGACGCGCGACGCGAGGTCGTCGCCGGGCGCTTGCGTCGCCGTTTCCGCCCGCACCGTCAACTCGTCCATGTGCCGTTCGCGGGTGAGGACGACCTCAAACTCGGCGCCCAACTCGGAAAAGCCACGCAGCACCTCTTCGATCGCGCTGGGATAGACGTTCTCGCCGCGAACCACGAGCATGTCGTCGATGCGCCCGGCGATCCCGCGCGGGAAGCGCGGATAGGTCCGCCCGCAGGGGCACGGCTCGTCCGTCCATTCGGCGTAATCCCCCGACACGAGTCGGATCATCGGCTGGGCAGTGCGCTCGAGTTGCGTGTACACCGGCGTTCCGCCGGCGCCGAACGGCACGACCTGCCAGGTTTGCGGATCACACAGTTCGGCGTAGACGAAGTCTTGCCAAAGATGCATCCCCGTCCGATGCGAGCATTCCGCGATATTCATCCAGGGCGTTACTTCGCCCATCGAGCCGCTGTCGATGCAGGCCGCGCCGAACGTTTCTTCGATCAGACCCTTGGTGGAGAGGATGCCGGCGCCCGGCTCGCCTGAGAAAAACATGACGCGCAAACCAAGCGAGGCCGGATCGAGCCCCTCGCTTCGCGCGGCTTCGGCAAGGCGTAAGGCATACGACGGCGTTCCGTAAAACGCGGTCGGGCGCATCTGGCGGATCCAACTGATCGCCTGCAGCGTTTGCCCGGGTACGCCGGCCCCGAACGGGAACGCCGCGGCGCCGAGACGTTCGGTGCCTGCGAGCGCTCCCCACGAGCCGACGTACAGCGAGAAAATCGAACACACGATCACTACGTCGCTCGGGCGGATGCCCATGGACCACATGATCTCGGCGTGCGCCTCGCGGATCGCCGCGTAATCTTGCGCGCCCCAGGCGAAGGCCGTCGGCCGGCCGCTCGTGCCCGATGTGCCGTGAATGCGCACGATGTCCTTCGGTTCGATACACAGGTACGAACCGTACGGCGGATGCTCCAACTGGTCGGCGCGCAAGTCTGCTTTCGCAATCGTGGGAACGCGCGCGAAATCTTCGAGCGTTCGAATGTCGCCGGGTTCGAGGCCCGCGGCTTGCCAGCGCTTACGATAGAAGGGCGCGCGATCCCACGCGTAACGCATCAGCGCCTGGATCTTCGCGATGACGACGGCGTCGCGTTCCTGCGCCGGCATCGTTTCGCGGCTGCGATTCCAGTACGGTTCGTCGTCGGGCGGCCGGTACGAGGGATCGTAGACGGGCGGCCACAGGTCGGCCGCGTGCGAGATCATGCGGTCGAGCGCGCCGCGTCGGTTCGCTTCTGCGCGCGACCGAACTCGGCGACCACACGCTCGATGCCGTCGATCAAGTCTTGCGTGGTAGCGTCTGAATCGAACAGTTCGCGAACGCCCAGCGCCTTCAATTTCGGCCCGTCGGCTTCTTGGATGACGCCGCCGCCGATCACCACGATATCGTCCACGCCGCGCTCTCCGAGCAGTTTGAGCACTTTAGGGAAGACCGTCATGTGCGCGCCGGACAGGATGCTGATCCCGATCACGTCTACGTCTTCCTGAACGGCGGCGGTCACGATCATTTCCGGCGTTTGGTGCAGCCCCGTGTAGACGACTTCCATTCCCGCATCGCGCAGCGCCCGCGCGACGATCTTCGCGCCGCGGTCGTGGCCGTCGAGTCCGGGTTTTGCGACCAACACTTTAATCGGCATGGATAACCTCCTCGAGCGCGAGATCCAACAGTTCCTCGCGCGCAACGGCGCGCGTCATTTCACGGTTCGCAAGCCGTTCCAAGATGCTTCGGCCGCGCGAGCCGTCGAGTACGTCGAGCGCCCGGCGCACGGCCCGGTCGCGCACCTCCCGAACCACGTCGAACCGCACGGACCGCGCGGCGTTCGTGTGATGATGCCCGCGTGATTCCGTCAGCGCTGCCATGACCTCGCCCACACCGGTGCCATCCCTCGCAATCGTTTGCAGCACCGGTATGGATTTGCCGCTTTCGCGCACCATGTGCTTGAGATCCACCGATGTCTTGTTTGCGCCGGGCCGATCCGCCATGTTGACGACAAAGAGGTCCGCGATTTCGGTCAGACCCGCTTTGATCGTCTGCACGCTATCGCCAAGGGCCGGAACGGTCACGACGATCACAACGTCGGCGACCCCGACCACTTCCAATTCGACTTGACCGACCCCAACCGTCTCGACGATCACGACGTCGAAACCGGCGCGCGAAGCGAGCGCGATCGCGTGGTGGGTCGTCGGCGCGATGCCGCCGCCCGATTCGCGGGACGCCATGCTGCGGATGAAGACTCCGTGATCGCCGGAATGCCGCTGCATGCGAACCCGGTCGCCGAGCACCGCGCCGTGCGTAAAGGGCGAAGAGGGGTCGACCGCGATGACCGCGACCGAGTCGCCATTAGATCGAAACGACTCGATCAGGCGATCCACAAGCGTAGATTTTCCGGCGCCCGGCGGACCAGTCACGCCCACGACGTACGCGGGGGCGCTCTCGCGGCGGGGAGGCAGCGTGTCGCCCGCAGCGGACGCGCTCGCATACCCGTTTTCGATGGCGGTGATCGCTCGAGCTAAATCGCGCTGCACGACCAGCGCGATCGTGCGCGGCGCTGCGGCCGCCATCAGAAGATCGGCGTCTCCACGTAGGTGCCGAAGATCGGACGCAGCACGTTGACGATCTCGCCGCCGGTTGCGCGGACGCGCACGGCCTCGATCGTCGCCGGCATAATGTTTTCGTCGGTGGCTGCGACGCGCGCCACCTCGGCGAGCGCGGCCTCGACCTTCTTCTCGTCCCGCCGCGCTTTGGTGGCTGCCAGTTTTTCAAGTTGCCGTTGCGAGGCCGCTTCGTCAACGTGATGCAGTTCGACGTGCGGATTGGCGCTATTGTCGCGGTACTTGGTCACGCCGACAAGTTCCCACTCGTGGCGTTCCTTCCGCTTGTACAAATCGTAAGCCGCGTCCGCGATTTCTTGCTGAAAGTAATTGTCCTCGATGCAGCGCACTACCCCGCCGCGCTTGTCGATTTCGGCGAAATACTCCAAGCAGGCCGCCTCGATGTCCGAGGTCAGGCGCTCGATCGCGTACGAGCCGGCGAGCGCGTCGATCGTCCCCGCCACGCCGGTCTCCTCGGCGATGATCTGCTGCGTTCGCAGGGCGATTTTCATTGCGGGCTCGCTCGGAATCGAGAGCGCCTCATCGTATCCGTTTGTGTGCAGGGACTGCGTGCCGCCGAGCACCGCCGCTAGCGCCTCGATCGCCGTGCGCGCGATGTTATTCAGAGGCTCGCGCGCCGTGCACGACGCGCCCGCGGTTTGCGTATGGAAACGCAGCCGCATCGCTTCCGGCTTCGTTGCGCCGAACCGGTCCTTCATCATGCGTGCCCAAATGCGGCGCGCCGCCCGGAACTTCGCGACCTCTTCCAAGAAGTCGATCTGCGACACGAAGAAGAACGACAGGCGCGGCGCGAACTCGTCTACTCCGACCCCGAGCTTGCGCACTTCGTCCACGTACGCGGCGCCGGCCGCAAGCGTGAAGGCGACTTCTTGGATCGCCGTCGAGCCGGCTTCGCGCGTGTGGTAGCCGCTCACGTTGACGGGATTGTAGTGCGGCAGATGCCGCACGCTGAACGCGATGCTGTCGCGAACGAGCCGCATCGCGGGCCGCGGCGGATAGACCCACTCCTTCTGCGAAATATACTCTTTGACGATATCGTTTTGGATCGTCCCGGAGAGTTTTTTCCAGTCGAAGCCGCGCTCTTCGGCGGCCACGAGATACATCGCGAAGACGACCCAGGCCGAGGGGTTGATCGTCATCGAGACGGAGATCTTCTCGAGGTCGATGTCCTTGTACAGTGCGAGCACGTCGTCCACGCTGTCTACGGCGACGCCCTCGCGGCCCACCTCGCCTTCGCTGCGCGGGTCGTCGCTGTCGTAGCCCATCAGCGTCGGCATGTCGAAGTCGGTCGAGATACCGGTTTGTCCTTGGGCGATCAAATAGCGAAAGCGCTGGTTCGTATCGTCGGCGGTTCCAAAGCCGGCGATCTGCCGCATCGTCCAGGGCTGCGCGCGGTACATCGTGGCGTAGGGGCCGCGCGTGAACGGCGGCTGGCCCGGGAAGCCCGTATCGCGCAGGTAGTCGCTCTCTGCGATGTCGGCCGGCGTGTAGAGACGCTGCAGCTCGGTGCCGCTCAACGTGCGGAAGGATTCGCGGCGTTCCGGCCGCCGCGCCGTGAACGGCAGCAACGTCAGCTGCTCCCATTCATCCCGTCCGGCTTCGACGCCGGTTGGGGTCTCACGCTCGACCATCTTCATGCGACCTCTCCTTCTACTGGCCCACCCCGGGCGGTAAGAACACGAGTGAAATCCACGGCACGAGCGCGATGATCACGAGCGCGATCAGGAGCGCGCCGAGATAGGGGAGGATGCGCACAACCGCGCCGTCCGGGTCGGCTTTGCCGATCGCGCACGCCGAATAGTAGCCGATGCCGAGCGGCGGCGAGAACAATCCGATGCCCATCGCAAGCACCGCGACCATCGCGTAATGAATCTCGTTGATGCCGGCGGCCTTTGCGACCGGAAACAAAAGCGGTCCAAAAAGCACCATCGCCGGAATACCTTCGAGCACCGAACCCAGCACGACGAACAGCACAATCGAGATCAGCATGATGCCGGTGCGCCCGCCCGGCGCGTGGCTGAGAATATCGGCGAGCTGCTGCGCGAACCCGGATTGCGTCAGGGCCCAGCCCATCGCGGTCGCGGTCGCAATGATGAAGAGAATCGCACCGGCCAGCGCAGAGGTCTCGAGCAGCGTCGGATAGAGTTTTCGCACGTCGAGTTCGCGGTACACGAGCCAGCCGACGAGCAGCGTGTAGATGATGCCGACGACGCTGACCTCGGTCGCGGTTGCGATGCCTTCGGCGACAAAGTACCTGATCAGCAAGGGTAAGGCGAAGCCCGGAATCGCGACGAAGAGCGCCTTCATCACGAACGACAGCGGCGCGCGCTGCCCGACCGAATCGTGGCGCGAGTTGTACAGCGCGACCGCGATCAAGAAGATGGAACAGACGATCGCGGGCAAGAAGCCGGCGCGAAACAGCGAGTTGATCGAAATCCCGACGACCGAGCCGATGATGATGAGCACCAGGCTTGGCGGAATGGTTTCCGCCATGGCGCCGGAGGTCGCGAGCAGGGAGATCATCTCCGTCCGCTTCTGTCCGCGCCGTTCCATGTCGGGAAAGAGCACCGGCGCTACCGCCGCCATGTCCGCGATCTTCGATCCCGAAATGCCGGAGACCACGTACATCGCGGCCACGAGCACGATGTTGAGGCCGCCGCGGAAATGCCCGACCATGCTGGCCAGCGCGCTGACGAGCCGCCGCGCGATGCCTGCATTTTCCATGATCAATCCGAGAAAAATGAACAGCGGCACGGCGAGCAACACCAGCGCCGACGCACCTTCTTCCATCCGGCTGACGACGGTGTTGAGCGGCACGTGGGTCGTGATCGCGAGATAGCTGAGGGTGCCGACCCCAAACGAAAACGCGATCGGAACCCCGATCGCGACGCAGAGCCCAACCAGGCCCACGAAGAACACGAGCAGATTGACGTTGCCGAGCCCCGTGAAGAGACCGCGTTCGAACCAGATCGCGGCGCTGAGCGCGGTCGCGACGATCACGACGGTGGCGACGACCTTCGGATCGCATTCGCTCAACCGCAAGAGCGCGAGGACGAGGATCAGACCCAAGCCGACGATGATCGCGAGCACGATGTAGGAGCGTGGAATGCTTAGGGCCGGCGTGAGGTCGCTCATCTGCAGTTTGAAGAACGCGAAACTCGCCGGCACGAGTTCGATCACGAAGATGACGATGATGACCGACGACACGGCCTCGAGTATCTCGCGCGTGCGCGCCGACACGCGCCGCAGGACCGCGGTCAAGCGGATGTGCTCGCCGCGGCGGTAGGCGACGACCGAACCGAGCATCGCGAGCCACAACAGCAAGACGGTCGCAAGCTCGTCCGTCCAGATGAAGGCATCGTGCACGACGTAGCGCATGAACACGCCGAGCGCGAGGATGCCGATCTCGACCGCGATCAGCAGCGCCGAGGCCGGTTCGACGACCGCGCCGATCGCGCGGTCGATCGCTGCCGCCCAGCTCCGCCGAAACGGCGGCACGCGGCCGCCGCCGTGCAGTCCGGCGCTACCCTCTAACGCCGCAATCGATTCGACGCTTGCGCTCACGCGCTACCCGAGCTTGTTGGCGTACTTCTCGAGCGCGGTCCACGCCTTGTCGCCGAACTCTTTTTTCCATCGTTCGTAGTAGCCGTTCGACACGAGCTTCGCCTTGAAGCTGGCTACGTCCACCTCGTTGAAGGTCATCCCGCGCCGGCGCAACTTGTCCGCGATGGACAGATTGAGCACCGAACTCATGTTCCGCGCGAGCACGGCGGCGGAATTCATTTCGCGATTGAATATCTTCTGGATGTCCGCCGGAAGACGTTTCCAAGCGTCCTGGTTCACCAAGGTCCAGTAGCCCGACCAGATGTGGTTCGAAAGCGAGACGTACTTCTGAACCTCATAGAACTTCTGCTGCTCGATGAGGATTAGCGGGTTTTCCTGTGCGTCCACGACGTGCGTTTGCAGCGAGGTGTATAGCTCGCTGAGCGAGATCGGCGTGGGCGAGGCCCCGAGCGACTTGAAGGTGTCTATGCGGATCTTGCCCGGCGAAACGCGGATCTTCAATCCGGCGAGGTCGTTGACGTGCTTGATCGGCTTGGTGGACGTCGTGATCTCGCGGTAGCCGTTCTCCCAGATCTTGTCGAAAACGACCATGCCTTTGGAGCGAATGTCGTCGCGAATGACCGCGCCCAAATCGCCGTCCATCGCCTTGAAGACCGCGTCGCGCGTCGCAAACGCGTACGCAAGATTCTCGATGGACGCGACGGGGACGAGTTCGTTCAAGAAGGCGCCCGGCAAGGCAAGTATCTCGAGCGCGCCGGTGCGCAGCTGCGAGAGCATGTTCGGATCGCTGCCCAGCTGACTTGTTGGAAAGGTCTTGACCTGGACGCGGCCGTTGGTCGCGGCCTTGATCCGGCCGAATGCGGCGGCCGCTTGAACGTGGATCGGATGTTCCGCCGGTACGTCGACGCCGTATTTGAAATCGAATTCCGCAGCGGCCTCCGCCTTGGCGATGACATTGATTGTCGCAAACGTGGCCGCTGCACCCGCGACGAAACCTTGACGTGTAACCTTCATCGAAACTCCTCGTGCTCTCGTTTATGCGGGGGCCGCATCGCTGGCCGGCGCCGGGCTCTGGGCCGGACCGATAGTACCTTGTTTCACCAAACGTTCTAAATCCTCACGGCTCAGGCCGAGCTCGGCCGAAAGGACCTCGAACGTGTCCGCGCCGACGGCGGACGGGCCGGGCCGCAGTTCCGGCCGTCCGGCGCGCTCGAAGCGAGGAAACGCGTTGTTGATCGTGACTTCGCCGAGGTCCGGATCAGGCAAGCGTGCGAGCGACCCGCGCGCCGCGATCTGCGGATTCGCAAAAACCGAATCGATCGTTTCGAGCGGACCGACGGCACAACCCGCAGCATTGAAATCGGCAATCGCCTGTTCGCGCGTGCGGGTCGCGCAGAAGGCCTCGATCAGCGCGTCGAGCGCTTCGCCGTTTGCGACGCGATCGACATTGGTCGCAAAGCGCGGATCGCCGGACAGCGCTTCGCCTCCGATCGTCCTGAGCACGCGTTCGGCGACCGGCTGCGTGCTGCCCGAAAGCGCGACGAACGATCCGTCGCCGCAACGATACGCGCCGCGCGGCGCGGTATCTTCCATCCGGTTCCCGAGGCGGCTATGCAACGCGCCTTTCGAGTCGAATTCGGTCAGTTGAGACTCGACGAGTTTCATAACCGCTTCGTAGATCGCGAAATCGATCACCTCGCCCGATCCCGTGCGCAAGCGATTCGCGTACCCAGCACACGCCGCAGCCGCCGCGGACTGACCGGCCATGACGTCGGCCAGGGGAAAAGCCGGCAAGAGCGGAGGCCGATCGTCGTAACCCGACACCGACGCGATGCCCGTCATCGCTTCCGCGAGCGTTCCGAAACCGGCGCGGTCGCGGTACGGGCCGTCCTGACCAAAGGCGGTCATGCGCAGAATGACGAGATGCGGCGCGGCCTCGAGCATCCGCGCCGGGGAAAGATTCCAACGTTCGAGCGTTCCCGGCCGGAAATTCTCGATGAAAATGTCGAACGACGGCAACCATCGCAGCAGCAAGTCTTGACCTTCGCGACCGTGAAAATCGAGCGCGACGGAACGCTTGTTGCGCGAGAGCGCCTTCCAATAGAGGCCGTGGCCTCGGAGCTGCGGACCGTACCGTCGCACCGTGTCGCCGACGGCCGGCCGCTCGATCTTGACGACGTCGGCGCCGAAGTCCGCGAGCATCGCAGCGGTGGTGGGCGCCGCAATCATCGTCGCGGCATCGAGCACGCGTACGCCGGCGAGCGGCCCTCGCGCTTCGCTCACAGTTCGACGGGAGTCAGCAACGGCCGGCCGTCAAGCGCGGCCAGCAAGTTGTCCGCCGCGAGCATCGCCATCCGCCGGCGCGTCTCGAAGGTCGCGCTGCCGACGTGCGGGAGCACCACGACGTCCTCGCGCGCAAGCAAGGGATGATCGGGCGGCAGGGGTTCGGGATCGGTCACGTCGAGCGCTGCGCCGGCAATCTTTTTCATCTCGAGCGCGCGCAACAACGCGGCCGTATCCACGATCGCGCCGCGCGCTACGTTGACGAAGGTCGCGCTCGGTTTCATCTTCGCGAAGGCGGCGTCGCCGAACATCCCGCGCGTCGCCTCACCCAGCGGCACGAGGACCACGACGCAATCCGCCAGCGCGAGCAATTCGTCGAGCGTTCGATATTCGGCGCCGATGTGCGCGTCGTCGTCGCGCCGATTGCGGTTGTTGTAGATGACGTGCATGCCGGCGGCACGCGCGCGCCGCGCGACCGCCAAGCCGATCGTACCCATGCCGACGATTCCGAGGGTTGCATTCTCGACGTCGTTTCCAAACGGCGCATCGCCTTTGAGCCAGCGGCCGTCGCGGACCCACGTCAACGACAAGCCGATCCGGCGGATCGCCATGACCGCGAGCACGAACGTCAGATCCGCGACGGCTTCCACGAGCGAACCGCGCGTGTTCGTGAACGCGACGCCGCGGACTTTGAGCGCGGCCGTGTCCACATTGTCGTAGCCGACCGAAACGCTCGAGACGATCTTTAGTTTAGGCGCGCGATCGAGTAAATCGGCATCTACCCGAACGGCCGAGCCGACCAGCATGCCGGTCGCCGCCGCGAGCGCGCCGTCCCAGTGCGCGCGCGGCGTTCCGGCGACGTCGGTCACCGGCGCTCGCTCCCGCAATTTTTCCAGAACGTCCGCCGGGACGCGCGTCGCAACGACTAGCTCGGGTTCGTTCATCGGACTGCGAACATATCGCCGAGAAAGGGCACGGTCCTTCGCATTCAGTAGCCACCGGAGTGATTCGTTCGTTCGCGTTTGGCGCGGCGCTTTTGGCCGGGCTACTTCCGCCCATGAATGCGGAGCAGAAGTCGCTCGCCAAGGCGGTGGGCGACGCCGCAGACACGACGGAGCGGCGCTTGGGCGGACGGTTCGGCATCGTCGTGTGGGATTTGCTAAACGACGCGCGCGTCGGTCGCCGGACCGCCGAGTCACTGT
>JACRTZ010000179.1 GCA_014304965.1 Vulcanimicrobiota bacterium
CTCGTCGACGTCGGCCACCGCCGCGATCGTCGAAATCGTCCTCGAAGATTCGGCGAACTTACAAGCGCATTTGCAAGCGAAAAACGCCATGCGCGAGGGCCCGCACGCGCCACCGCCGCTCTACGATCCGGCGGACGTCGCGGCCACCTTGAAACTCCGCAAAACGATGCCGCTACACGCACCGTTCGACGTATGCGGCGCCACGTTCACCTACAAGAATGCCGGGCATATCATCGGCTCGGCATTCGCCGACGTCGCGATCGAAAGCCGCCGCGTCATCTTCTCCGGCGACCTCGGGCGTTACGGCCGTCCGTTGTTATACGATCCCGAGGACCTCGACGCCGCCGATGCGGTCGTGTGCGAAACGACGTACGGCGATCGCGTGCATCCCCCCGACCCGCTTGGGTCACTCGGCTCGGCCTTGCACGACGCGATGACACGCGGCGGTCCGGTCGTCATTCCGGCGTTCGCGGTCGAGCGCACGCAAGATCTGCTGCTCGCGATCGGCACGCTGCAAAAGAGCGACGCGGCGCTCGCGAACGTCGCGGTGCACGTGGACAGCCCGATGGCGATCAAAGTGGATGCCGTCTTTGCGAGTTTTCCCGATGCCTACCGGCCGGTGGCGAGCCCGCCCGGCATGCCGTTCGGCTGCCGTAACGTCACGTTGCACGTAACGACCGACGAGTCCAAAGCGCTCAACGAGCTCAAAGGTCCCGCCATCGTAATCTCCTCGAGCGGAATGGCGAGCGGCGGACGCATTCTGCATCACTTGCACAATCAAATCTCCAACCCGCAAGCGACGATCTTGTTCTGCGGCTTCCAAGGTCCCGGGACGCTCGGCTTCTACCTAACGCACGGCGCGAAAACGATAAAGATCTTCGGCGATTCGCTCCCGGTGCGCGCGGCGGTCGTCAATTTGGCAGGCTACAGCGCCCATGCCGACCAGAACGAATTGCTGCGCTGGCTCGGCACGCTCAAGACGAAGCCCATCCTGTACTCGGTGCACGGCGATCCCGACGCCGTCAAAGCCTTCGAAGCGGTCGTTGCGCAGCGCTTGGGATTTCCGACCGTCGCCGGCGAGCGCGGCAAAACGGTCGACCTGTAATGACGAGCTAGGCGTACACGCCGCGGATGTTCATGGACTGAACGACGCGATTGATCGCCAGCATGTATGCCGCCGTTCGATACGGCACGTTGCGCGTGGCGGCGAGTTCGCGAACGCGCGCGAAGTTCTCCAGCATGATCTCGGCGAGCCGTTCGTTGACCTCGGACTCGCGCCAGAAATATCCCGCCCGATCTTGCGCCCATTCGAAGTACGAGACGGTCACGCCGCCGGCGTTCGCGAGGATGTCGGGTATGACGACGATCCCGCGTTCGTGGAAGATATGATCGGCCTCGGGCGTCGTCGGGCCGTTCGCTCCTTCGACGATCAGTTTCGCATGAACGCGCGGCGCGTTTTCGACCGTGAGTTGTTTTTCGAGTGCTGCCGGAACGAGCACGTCGCAGGGCGTCTCGAGAATCGCTTGATTCGTGACTCGGTCGCCGCCGCGATAGCCCTCGAGCGAGTGGTGCTCTTGCGAATAAGCGGTCGCTCCCGCGATGTCGATGCCGCGTTCGTTGTAATAGCCGCCGCTCACGTCGGAAATTCCGACGATCGAGCAGCCGCGGTCGGCGAACATCTTCGCAGCGACCGAACCGACGTTTCCGAATCCTTGAATCGCGATGCGCGCATTTTTGGGCTCGATGCCCATTTCGGCCATCTGCGCGAGGGCCACGAGCGAGACGCCGCGGCCGGTCGCTTCGACGCGCCCGCGCGATCCGCCGAGTTCGAGCGGCTTCCCGGTGACGACGCTCGGGGTGTGCTGCCGCGTGTGCATCGAGTACGTATCGAAGAACCACGCCATGATTTGCGGGGTCGTTCCTACGTCGGGGGCGGGCACGTCTTTGTCGGGGCCCACGACCTCGACGAGTTCTGCCGCATACCGGCGCGTGATGCGCTCGAGTTCGCCCTTCGAAAGCGTGGTCGGATCGCAGGTCACGCCGCCCTTACCGCCGCCGAACGGCAGGTCGACGACGGCACACTTCCACGTCATCCAAAACGCGAGCGCGGTCACTTCGTCGAGCGTAACGCCGGGATGGTAGCGAATGCCGCCTTTGGCCGGACCGCGCGCGAAGTTATACTGCACGCGATATCCCGTGTACACTTCGAGTTCGCCGCTGTCGCGCTGAAACGGGATCGAAAAGATGATTTGCCGGGACGGTTTGGTGAGCAGCCGCCGCATGCCGGCTTCGAGGTCGAGCAACGAAGCCGCTTCGTTGAAATATGCGATCGCATCGCCGAAAACCGAGACTTCCCGCGCTGCCGTCAACATCTCAGACCTCTTCCAAAAACGACAAAACGGACCTGACTTACGGCTCCTCGAGCCATTCCCCTACATTTGTTACAGCGTTGCAGCGGCATGCTCGCGAACGACGGGAACGGCGCTTGCGACGGCGGCACGGACTCGTTCGCGCGCGCGGCCAAGCGCATCGGTATCCACTCCGGTCGAACAGCCACAGTCTTCGAGAAAACCCAAAAGTTTTTCGAGGTCGAGATTCCCGGGTGCACCGGGCGCCCAAGGACAGCCGCCCAGACCTGCAAGCGCCCCCTCGAACGACCGTACCCCGCGCTCGAGGCCGGCGTACACGTTCGCAAGGCCGTACCCGTGCGCGTCGTGGAGGTGGAGTGAAAGCGGCACGTTCTTGGTTGCATCGGAAATCGCCGCGACCGTTGCGGCCACGGTGCGCGGATCAGCGCGGCCCACCGTATCGGCAACCGTGGCGCCGTTGACGCCTCCCGCGGCAAAACGTCGGAAAATATCCACGACGAGACCGCGATCGATGCGCTCGTCAGGCCACGGAGAAACGAACGCGCACGCGAGTGCGGCGCGTAGGCCGACGCCGTTCGCACGCGCTACTTCCGCGACCGCGTCGAAGTTCGCAAGCGTTTCGTCGATCGTACGGTTGTTGTTGGCCATCGCATGGCGCGGGCTCGCCGACGTCACGAAGATCGCGTCCCACGAGCCGGGCGCAAATCCGCCCGCGGCAAAGGCCGCAATCGCGCGTTCGACGCCGCGCACGTTCATGGTGAGCACCGAATAGCGCGGCCCGTGGAGCAGCGTCGGAACCAGCTGGTCGGAATCGGCCAATTGCGGCACCCAACGGGGGTGCACGAACGACGTGATTTCGATGTGCGAGATTCCGGCGGCGTACACGGCAGCGGCCACGTCGCGCTTGTCGGCCGTCGCAACGAAAACGGGCTCGTCTTGAAAGCCGTCGCGCGTGCTGACATCGACGAGGGTGACGCGGTCGCTCATGCCGTCGCTCCTTGCGTTAATCCGAGTTCTTGTAAGATGCGTTCGCGGTCGCGGTCGATGCGGCCGGCCGCGCGCCGCAACGACGTGGGATGGACCGCGAAGCGCGGGACCGGCCCGTACGTTCCGACCGCAGTCCCGTCGTCGTCGGGCACGGTCGCCACCGCGCCGCGCGCGAGAAATTGCGGATCCGCGACGATGTCCTCGATGGACATCACCGGACCGGCCGGCACGTGCGCTTCGGCGAGCACGTGCAGCGCGTCTTTGATGTCGAGCGACCTCGTCCACGTTTCGATCGCGGCATCGAGCTCGACGACGTTCGTCATGCGCGCCTGATTCGTCGAGAACTTTGCGTCGTCGGCCATTTCCGGACGTCCCATCGCGGCGGTCAAACGCCGAAAGATCGGTTGACTGTTGCCGCCGACGGCAAGCCATTCGTTATCGCGGGTCGGATATACGCCGCTCGGCGCCGCGCGCACGTACCGGTTGCCCATACGTTTGGCGACTTTTCCGGCGTTGGCATACTCGGGCAGCGTGCCTTCCAGCAGGCTGAAGCAACTTTCGACGAGCGAAACGTCGACCGCGTCGCCGCTGCCGTCGCGCTTTCGCGCGATCAACCCGGCAAGCGCGCCGACCACCGAGTACAACGCGGCGAGTTCGTCGCCGAGGCTGATGCCGACGCGCACCGGCGGGCCGTCCGGATCGCCGGTTAGATAGCGCACGCCGCCCATGGACTCGGCGATGTTTCCGTATCCCGGCCGCTGCGCGTACGGACCGTCTTGCCCGTAGCCGCTGATCGACACGTACACCAATTCCGGCTTCTCGGCGCGCAGGCTGTCGGGTCCAAGCCCTTTGGCCTCGAGCCACCCCGGCCGAAAATTCTCGATCACCACGTCGCAGGCAAGCGCGATTTTCCGGACCAGCGCGACGTCTTCGTCTTTACGCAGGTCGAACGAAATCAAATTTTTGTTGCGGTTGTGCGACTTGAACCACCAGGACGTGCCGTCGGGCGCGAGTTCGCCCCAGGTTCGCAGCTGATCGCCTTCCGGCGGTTCGACTTTGTACACATCCGCGCCTAAATCGGCCAACAAACGCCCGGCCGCCGGACCGGCGACGGAACTGCCCAGTTCGAGGACGCGAATACCCTGCAGCGGCGGCGCCTTGCTCGCCTCATTCACGCTCATATCGGCACCTTCGCCCCCCCGAACCCCGCTCTTTCCCAACCCTTCAAACAGCCACGGGTACCGCCGCGGCGTCTTTTCGCCCGCAACACGCCGCGGGGACGCTGTGATTTTGTCATCAGGACAAAATCACGCTCGCTCGCGCGAAGCTCCCGCCCTCCATGGCTACGCTTCGCGACGAGAAGCCCCGCAGCGTTGTCGCGGTCGACTCGACGCCGCTGCGCCTACACGTTAAAGCGGAAGTTGACGACGTCGCCCTCTTGCATGACGTATTCTTTGCCCTCGCTGCGCAGCAGCCCGGCCGATCGAATCGCGTCCATCGTGCGCAAGCGGGCGTAATCGGCGTACGAGACGATTTCGGCGCGGATGAAGCCGCGCTCGATGTCGGAGTGGATCTTGCCCGCGGCTTGAGGCGCCTTCGTGCCCCGCTCGATCGTCCAGGCGCGGACTTCTTTTTCGCCCGCGGTCAAGAACGTCATAAGTCCGAGCAACTCGTAGGTGCCCAAGACCAGCGTGTCGAGGCCGCTGCGATCGATGCCGAGTTCGCCGCGAAACGTGGCGGCTTCGCTTTCTGAAAGGCCCGCGAGTTCGGCTTCGATCTTGCCGCAAAATGCGATCGCGCCACTCCCTTCCTTAGCCGCATGGTCGAAAACGGCTTTCGCTTGGCCGCCGAGATTCCCAATCTGGTTCTCGTCAACGTTGGCGACGTAGAGCATCGGCTTCGCGGTGATCAGAAATGCTTCGCGCGCGATTTCTGCTTCGAGCGAGTCCTTGGCGAAGGAGCGGGCCGGCGTCCCGGCTTCCAAGGCGGCCAAGAGCGCTTTGCCGGCTTTGACCTGCGGAGCCATCTTCGGATTGACGCGCGCCTCGCGTTCGATCTTTTCGACACGCTTGCCGAGGGTTGCGAGGTCGGCCAGCGCCATCTCGATGTTGACGATCTCGATGTCGCGCAGCGGATCCGGAAGCCCCTCGACGTGAATAACGTCGGCGTCTTCGAAGCAGCGCACCACCATCGCAATCGCGTCGGTCTCGCGGATATGGCTCAGAAATGCGTTGCCGAGGCCGGCACCCGAACTCGCGCCGCGCACCAAACCCGCGATATCCACGAAGCGCGTGGTGGCCGGAACGATGCGGTCGGTTTTGACGATTTCGGCAAGAACGCCGAGGCGTTCGTCCGGAACCGGAACCTCGCCGACGTTGGGTTCGATCGTGGCAAAAGGATAATTCGCCGCCAGCGCTTGCGCCGAGCGGGTCAGTGCATTGAAAATGGTCGATTTGCCGACGTTCGGCAAACCGACGATGCCGCATGAAAGTGCCAAGGCCGACGCGGGCCGTTCGTTCGCGGCAAGGATTCGTCCTGGATGCGTAGGATTTCGGAGGATGCGCCAAATGAAGGTCGACAAGCTCGGCATCGACCTCCTCACCCACGATCCGGTCGTCATCCTGAAGGACCTCGAGGGCAAGCGCTACCTTCCTATCCTGATCGGCCCTTTCGAAGCGACGGCGATCGCTCTAGCGCTCGAGGGCACCCAAGTTCCCCGGCCGCTCTCGCACGACTTGATGCGCACGATGCTCGAAACGCTACACGCCACGCTCGAGCAGATCGTCATTCACGACATCAAAGAATCCACGTTTTTCGCGAAGCTCGTCGTGCGCCTCAATGGCGACACGCAAGAAATCGACGCCCGGCCCTCCGACGGCATCGCGCTCGCGCTGCGCATGCAAGCGCCGATTTACGTCTCGGACAAAATCGTCTTGGAAGAAACCGTCGGCGACAAAAAAACCGAAGTCGAGGATCTGCAGCGCTTCCGGAAGTTCATCGAAGAACTCAAGCCCAGCGACTTCAAAGAGTAACTCCGCAACGCTGCACGGCGGACCCGCTCATCACAGTTCTGCAGCGCGAGGGAAAAGCCCCGAGCTCTAAATAGACCATTGGTAGGCGTTCCACCAGGGTGCTATCGACGGCGCGGGGCTGAAGTTTTTCAAGTCCACGCTGCGGGCGGTCGGGCGCCGGCCGAGATAGAGCGGAATATACGGAACGTCGTCGTGGATGCGGCGCTGGACGCGATGGTAGATCGCGGCGCGTTTGGCGGGGTCGTCCGTACTCAAACCCTCGCGCTCGCCCGCGTCCACTTGCGGGTCGCAAAAGCGAAAATCGTTCTCGCCCTTCGGCGGAGCCTCGTCGCACGCAAGGTAGACCGTGTAGTTCGGATCGTACGGCAGCGTGTACGAGTAGGTGGCAAAATCGTACGTACCGTTCTTGATCGGCCCGTCGTACGCGAAAATGACGTTGTACGGATACGATTTCAGCGTCAGGTCCATCCCGACCGCGTGCAGGGCGGCCTGCGCGATCAAACTGACGTTGCGCGCCGTCGCGCTGCCGCCGGACAGCGTCATCGTGAATGCCAGCCGCTCGCCGTTCTTCTGCCGCACGCCGTCGGCGCCGCGCTTCCAGCCGTTCGCATCGAGGAGCGCGTTGGCCGCCGCCGGGTCGTAAGTATACGGCGGATTCTTCGTATAGCCGATCGCGCTCGGCGGAATGATGTCGTACGCCGTAACGCCGACTCCGTGGGTGATCTTGTTGATGATCGTCGGATAATCCATTGCCGACGCCAGCGCCCGGCGCACCTCGATGTGCCGCAGCCCCGGCTTGGAGTTATTGATGATGAAAACAGTTTCGGCGTTCCACGGATACAGCGCCGCCTTGACGCCGTCCACGCTTCCGTAGCGTTCGTAAAGCGCCGAGGGGACGCTGACGACCAGGTCGGTCTCGTGGGTCTGCATCGAGTTGAGGATCGTGTTGTCGTCGGGCAGCACGCGGAATTCGATCTTGTCAAGCTTCGGACGGCCTTTGAAGTAGCGTTCGTTCGCGACGAAATCCATGCCGCGCCCGCGGTCCCACTTGACGAACTTGAACGGTCCGGTGCCGATCGGCGCCGAGTTGATGGGCGCTTTGTTGAGATCGGTCGTCGCGTCCAGTACGTGCGCCGGTAAGATGCCCTTGGACCCTTCTTGCAGCGTCGTGAAGAACTGGGTGACGAAGGGCGGATAGCGGCGCCTGAGGTGCACCACGAGCGTGCGCTGGTCGGGCGTGTCGATCCGCTCGACCTCTTCGTAGCCTTCGCGATGCAGCACGTTGTTGTTCTGGTTCACGACGGCGCGCCAGGTCGCCACGACGTCGCGCGCGCCGAAGGGCTTGCCGTCGTGCCAGACGACGCCGGCCCGCAGGCGGTACGTGTAGCGCCGGCCGTCCTTCGAGATGCCGCCGTTGGCGAGCGACGGAACCTCGGTCGCGAGATCGCCGACCAATTTGCCGTCGCCGTCGGCGATCACCAAATAGGAGTAGACCAGCGACGAAAGGTCTTCGACCAAGTCCATCGTCGAGAGGAGCGGGTTGAAGTGGTCGGGGTCGGCGATGTCGGCGATGCGCAGCACACCGGGTTTCGTCCATGCGTGCCGCTCGCCAAAGGCGGCGCCGCCGACCTTGGTACAGTCAGCCAGAGCGAAGCAGACGAGGACGGCAAGAATGCGGCGACGCATCATCGTTGCTTCGAGGGCGCCGCCGCGGCGCCCCACAAGCCGCAACCTGCCCACAACCGCACGAGGGGAAGAATTGACCACAGAACGAGCCGACATCGGCGTCTTCGGAGGCTCAGGCTTCTATTCGCTCATCGAGAACGCACGCGAGGTCACCGTCGAAACGCCCTACGGCGCGCCGAGCGACCGGCTCGCGCTCGGCGAGGTGGCCGGAAAGCGCGTGGCGTTCTTGCCGCGTCACGGCAAGGACCATCGCTATCCGCCGCAAGCGATCAACTACCGCGCGAATTTGTGGGCGATGAAAGAACTCGGGGTCACGCGCATCATCGGACCGACGGCGTGCGGTTCGCTGAAAGCCGACGTCAAGCCGGGCGACATGGTCGTGGCCGATCAGATCGTTGACCGCACGACCGGCCGGAAAGACACGTTCTACGAAGGACCGATCACGACGCACGTGAGCTTCGCCGACCCCTACTGCGCGCAGCTGCGGCCGATTGCGATCTCGGCGTTACGCGCCGGCGGCATCGAGACGCACGAACGCGGTACGATCGTCGTCATTCAAGGCCCGCGCTTTTCGACGCGGGCCGAATCGAAGTGGTTCCAAGACGCCGGGTGGGAGGTCATCAACATGACCAACTATCCCGAATGCTATCTTGCGCGCGAACTCGAGATCTGCTACGTCAACATCTCGCTGATCACCGATTACGACGTCGGGCTCGAAGGCCTCGACGTCGAGCCGGTTTCGCACGAGCACGTCATGAAGATTTTCGCAAGCAACAACGAGCGCGTGAAGCAGGCGATCTTTCGCATCATCGACGCGATTCCGGCGGAGCGCACGTGCGCGTGCGCTTCGGCCCTCGCCGGCGCCCGGGGCTAAGGGCAGATGCGGCGCGCAGCGGCCGTCGATCCCGCCGACTATCTGCGCGCCGTCGGGCTGCTTTTCAAACACCCGGCGATCGCGCTCGGCCCGCTGGCGGCGTCGTTCGTCCTAATCTTCAGCGGCTTCGCGATGCCGGCCGGCGGGGGTCTGTTTTCGATCCTCAACGGCATGGTCGCGTCGCTCTTCGCCATCCTGATCAACTCGCTCGGCCTTTCCTTCGCGCTCGTCGCGGCGGATTATGCCTGGCGGTACGACCGCGTTAATCTCTCCGAGTCGTGGGAGACGGTGCGGCGGCGCATCGGCGACATCTTCATGGCGGGGCTCGGCGTTGCGTTCGTCACCTACTTCGCGTCGTACCTCGGTTCGGTTTTCGGAAGCATCGGGCTGCCCGGCTTCGCGCTCATCGGGACGCTGCTGCTCGGTGCGGCGGT
This sequence comes from Vulcanimicrobiota bacterium, assembly GCA_014304965.1. Taxonomy (GTDB): domain Bacteria; phylum Vulcanimicrobiota; class Vulcanimicrobiia; order Vulcanimicrobiales; family Vulcanimicrobiaceae; genus Cryoxeromicrobium; species Cryoxeromicrobium davisii. Next base: position 9,383 of record JACRTZ010000179.1, read on the forward strand.
CGCGTTTTTCCTGATCTACGCCATGCCCGCCGCGGCGATCGGTGGCGTCCCGGGCGGCGCGGCGCTGAACGCGTCGGTCGAGCGGGCGCGCAGCGCCCCGCTGCCGACGCTCGTGCTGCTCGTCGTGTATTACGTGACGTACTTTGCCGCTCAGCCGATCGTCAGCATGTTCGCCGGAAATTTGCTGCTCGGTTTCGGCGTGCGCGAGACCGCGCTACTGGCGATGGCGGTGCTGCTCGTCGTCCAGTCGGTGTTCGGCGCCTATTACGCGCTCGTGCTCGCGAAGACGTACAACGGGATTTCCTACCGCCGCATCTGGTGACGGCCCGTTTATTCGGCGGGCGTCAGTTGCATCCGTAAGAAGTCGAGGACGAGTCCGGCCGACACGTTGGTGTTTGCCAGGCGTTCGACGTCGGCGACGGCCTTGAGAACGCCGGCCGCGGCCGCGGGCGAGCGCCGCGGAATCTTTTCGAGCAACGCCCGCTGATCGGGCGCGAGCAGCGTCGCCTCTTCTCCGGCCATCGTGAGCGCCGACCAATCGCGCGCCGCGATGCGTACGGTCTCGACCATCTCGGCGACGAGCGCGCGCTTTTCACCGGCCGTCAAACTGCGGTCGTCGAGCCGCAAGAAGCCGTGATCGGGCGAACCGCCGCGCATGATGTCGCCGAACCAGGCGAAGGTCGCGTTGCGCAGGCCCGCCTCTTCGCCGCCGAGTACGGCCCGCGCCCGAGTCACGCTGCCGAGCGATGCGGCGGCGGCGGACGAGGCCGCCTTGGCGGGCACGCCACCCGCGCGCAAGATCTTCTCGACCTCGGCGTTCGGCAACGGCGGGAATGTCATCTCGACGAAGCGCGAACGAATCGTCGCGAGCAGCGACCCCGGCGAAGAGGTCGTGAGCAACACGACGACGCCGCCCGGCGGTTCTTCGAAAAATTTGAGGAGCGCGTTGGCCGCCTCGTGCGTGGCGAACTCGACGTCGGCCAGCACGACCACGCGATGCCGGCTGCGATACGCACGCAGCGAGAGTTCGCGAACGAGGTCGCGGGCCGTCAGATCTTCGTCGTGCATCGCACGCCCGGCGTCCTTGCCGATCTTGACGACGCCCTGCGACTCGACGTAGTCGGGATGCGTGCCGGCAAGGAACAGCGTGCAGCCCGTGCAGCGTTCCGCATCTTGGCAGTATCCTAGAAGCGTCGCCTTCGGACGTTCGCAGAGCAGCGAGCGCGCGAGCGCGCGCGCAAACGTTTTCTTGCCGACGCCCGACGGTCCGGTGAACAAGTAGCCGTGAGAAATCTCGCCGGGAGCTAAGGTTCCAAACAGCGTGCGCGCCGGCAGCCCTCCCGCGGCCTCGAAAACCCCGTCGGGCTGGGTCATCGGACAACCGCGCCCGCGAGAGCACGAAGCGCGTCACCGGCGATTTCGGCGGGAGAACGCGTTCCGTCGAGGACGACGATGTTCGATTCCGAGCGCGCTAGCTCTAAATACCCGTCGCGCACGCGGGCGTGAAACGCTTCGCGCTCGCGCTCCATACGATCGATGGGACGTCCCGACGACGCGCTTCGAGCGGCGATCCGCTCGACCGAGACCGCAACGGGCACGTCCACCACGATGATAAGATCCGGCGTGCAGCCGCGCGTCGCGAGTGCGTTCAGCGCGCGCAGCGTTTCCAAGGGAACGCCGCGACCGTAGCCTTGATAGGCGAGGGTCGCAAGGGCGTACCGATCGCACACGACTGTCCCTCCGGCCGCGAGCGCCGGCTCCAGAACGTCGTCTACGTGTTGCGCGCGCGCCGCGCTCAGCAGCATCGCTTCGCCGAGGGGCGAGATCGCGCGCGACGGATCGTCGAGCAAGATGCTGCGCACCGCGTCGCCGAGCGGCGTGCCCCCGGGTTCGCGCGTCTCGAGCACGTCGCGCCCGTCGGCGCGCAATGTGCGCGCGACGTTGGCCGTCAGGGTGGACTTGCCGCTGCCTTCGATGCCTTCGACGACGACGAATAGCCCGCGCACGGTCCGAGGGGCAGCTACGCCGGCACCCCGCCCATCGGCATCTCGGATCCCTTGTAGTACAGCACGCGGCGGTTCGGTTCGAGACCGGTGCTGCGGGACTGAACCCGATGCTGTTCGGCAAGCTGATGCTGCAGCCTGCGAACGTACGAGGTCTGTGGAGAAAGTTCGATGGGCCGGTTTTCGAGCAGCACCTTGTAGATCGCCTCGCCGTCTTCGCGCAACGCGA
>JACRTZ010000255.1 GCA_014304965.1 Vulcanimicrobiota bacterium
TGCCTCCCCCGTCCTTCATGTCTTAGACGAGGGTCCGGGGTACGGCCACCTCGGCGCGAATCCGCCGAACGCGCTCAGCGAGTCGGGTCGCGGGCTGTTTCTCATCGCGCGACTCTCCGAAGACTTCAGCGTCGGGCGGCGCCCCGGCGGCGGCAGCCATTCGCGCGCCGTGCTCGCGCCCGCTACGCACCGCGGCGCCTAAGGCCCGAGCTACCCCTTCCGTTCGCCTTCCGGGAGCCATTGCCGGCGAATTTCTTCGCGTTCGAGCGCGAGCACGCGTTCGAGCACGGCCTCCCGTCCGAACCTGCAGTCGCAGCGCATTCCGCCCGCGTTCGTGTTGCAACCGCCGGGGTCGTGTTCGTCGATGTCGTGTCCGCAACCGCAGACGATCAAACGTTGAAGGGACAAGTCGCTCACCCGCGAGCGAAGAGAGAGGCCGCTACGCTGCGGCCTTCTCCTTCATCGCTTCGATCTGCCGTCCGATCTGTTCCAACTCTTCCTCGCCGAGCAACTCGCGCGCGACTTTGAAGAGCGAACTTTCCTCTTCCTTGACGTGGTGCTCGACGTTCTCTTTGAGCACGGTCAGCTTCGCCTTGTACGCTTCGTCGCTCGGATCGAGGGCTTCGAGCTGCTTGATTAACGACTTGACGACGTCGTGTTCCTCGTATGCTTCGAGCACGTCGTCGCGCTCCTCGCTGCGAGCCTTTGCCTTTTCCTTGATCGCCGGATAAAATACGGCTTCTTCGATGCGCGCATGCAAGGTAAGCGCCTCGTCAATCTTGGCGAACAATTTCGCGCGGGCCGTCGTCGCCCGATCGCCGAGTTCGTCCGCTTCCGCGAACAGCGCCTTGACTTCGCGGTGATCCCGTTTGAGCAGCGTTATTGCGTCCATGTATCCTCCGTAGCCGGTCCCTTATTCCAAGTTCGTGCCGTTATAAACGTCGCGCGCGACGAATCTTGCTTGGTGGCTGAAATTAAAACGCCGCGCCGTTCACGGTTTCGGCCGAGCCGTTACGATACTCGGCAGCGTTTCCGCTCCCGGCACGTTCGTAGCGGCGGCCTTTTTCGGCGGCCGCCTCCAAGGCAGCAGGTAAGCGTTCGGTTTCCAATTGCGTGGGGGGCACGAACAGTCCGAGCAACATGCCTGCAGACGCAGCTCCCAACGTCACGGCGAGCGGATGGCGCTTCAGGGCCGATTGGCGCGTTGCTTGTCCATCGCCGTCTGCGTCGGGGGAGCCCAGCGGCTCGGTGCGTTGCAACGGTCGCGCCTTCACGAAGCGCGACGCCAAGAAACCGCCAAGCAATGCAACCGCGGCGCTTGCGAGCGGCGCGCGTTCGGCTAAACGCTCCGCGTCGCTCATCAGCTTCCCGGTGTCGCACTCGCGCAGATACGCGGAAATGCCGTCGGCCTTGTACGCGATTTCATCCGCCAGACCTGAAAACACGTACCCGCCCTTCGAGCGCAGCTCGTCTGCGATCTCGTGAAGGCCGCGGGCCGCGTTGTCTATACGCTCGCCTACCTCGGCCGCCGTGCTGCCGATCGAATCATTCATATATTATTTGCCACTCCTCGAGAGTGCTTTACCCGCTCGGAGAGCGTCAAAAACGGGTATGAGAGCTTATCGCTACCGTGCCGCCACCGGAGAGAAGTTACCACCATGTTCGAACACCGCGCCTCAGTCCGCGTCCCGGCGTCGTCGCACCAAGTCTACGAAATGTTCAGCCACTTCAACGACTTTCCGAAGTTCATGAGCTACGTCAAAGAAGTGACCTATCGTGACGATCGCACGAGCCACTGGGTCGCCGAGATCGCAGGCACCCACGAATGGACGGCCGTCAATGAAAATTGGAGTCCGGATCGCCGCATCGGCTGGCGTTCGACCGAGGGCCTTAAGAACGAAGGCAGCGTGACGTTCGAGGACCGCGGGCCCGGAGAAACGCAGCTCGAAGTCGTCGTGCGCTACGATCCGCCCGCCGGCATTCTTGGAGATGCCGGGGAGAAGCTCGGCGTCGGCGCAGAGTTCGAACGGCGGCTGCAGCACGATCTCAATCGCTTCGCAGAGATGGTGCGAAGCGCACCGGCGGGCGCACTCGATCCCGCCTCGTCGTCGTATCTCTTTCGTGCCGCGAGCGCGGCGGGCGAAGGCTAGACCACCCGGTCACAGGAGGCAGCATGTCCGAGACTCGTAAGCGGAATCAAAACGCGCCGGAAGATCGCAGCGTCGAAACCTCCACGGGTCCGAGCGAAAACGTGGACGTCATGGGCGGCTCCGGCGCGAGCGGCGGTCGCGCCGTCCTGCCGAACGACGTCGAACGGGACGGGGCGCAAAAGCGCACCTCGTCCTTGGTGGCCGGCGACGGCCTGTCCGACGACGGCGCCGAGAGCGACCTCGAGGACGGCGGGCCCGCCGGCGGCAACACGCAAACGGCTCGGTAGCCGCTCATGCGTTGTCCGGGCGAGTCGCAAGGACTCGCTCGGCGAATTCGCAACTCTTCCTAAACTCTGCCGCCGCACATGCTCAGGGAGGTTCTGCCGTGTCCAACATCGACCGTCGAACGTTCGTCAAACGCGCCGGCCTCGGCGCCGCCGCACTCGCAGGCGGCATGCCCGCCTTCATCCCTCGTCTCGGCGAGGCCGCCGACGCCATCAAGATCGGCGTGATCGAGCCGTACACGGGAACCTACGCGTTCCCCGGCGAGAACGAAACGCGCGGCATCGAGATGGCCGTGGACGCCTGGAACAAGCGCGGCGGGGTCATGGGCCGCAAAATCGAGATCGTCAAAGAAGACGATGCCGCCAACCCGCAGCAAGCGGCCCAGAAGGCGCGCAAACTGGTCAATCAGGACAAGTGCGTCTCGCTCGTCGGCACGGTTTCCAGCGGCTCGTCCATTTCGGTCAGCGGCGCCGCCAAAGACATGGGCGTCGTCTTCATGGCGACCGGCGGTCATACCGACGACGTGACGGGCAAAAACTGCAGCTGGAACACCTTCCGCGTCTGCCACAGCACCTGGATGGAAGCCCACGCGACGGCTTCGACTCTGATGAAGAAATTCGGCAAGAAGTTTTACTTCATCACGCCGGACTACGCGTTCGGCCGTTCGTTGCAAGTAGCGTTCGAGGACGTACTCAAGAAAAACGGCGGCTCGGTAGCGGGCTTAGATTACACGCCGCTCGGCACGACCGACTTTAGCTCGTATCTCACGAAAGTCGAACCGGCCAAACCCGATGCGCTGATCGTGATCGTGCAAGGCGACGATTTCACCAACTGCATGAAGCAAGCCAATCAGTTTGGATTGCTCAAGAAGATCCCGGTCGGCGGACCGCAAGCCGAACTCGAGCCCCTCTGGGGCCTGCCCCCCGAGGCGCGCGTCGGCTTCTGGGGCATCGAATGGTACTACAAGAGCGACAAATGCTTGGGTGTCGGAAACGCGGCCGCGCACAGCTTCATCGGCGAATACAACCGCCGCTACATGAAGAAGGGCGACAACAAAGCCACGCCGCCGACCGCACGCGAATGTTTCGGGTACGTCGGCATGGATCGGCTGCTGCACGCGATGAGCGAGGCGAAGTCGACGGACTCCGTCAAGGTCGCAAAGCAGCTCGAAGGCGAAAAGTTCACCACTATTTTCGCCGGCAGTTCGTACTTCCGCAGAGAAGACCATCAACTGATGTGGCCGATGTGGGTTGCGGAGCTGCGGCCGAACGGTTCGCCCGGCGATCCGAGCGACATCTTCAACGTGCAAGACATTCATCCGGCGGATCAGATCGAACAGAGCGTCGCCGAAAAATCGAAGATCTGTAAGATCGCCTATCCGACGTAGCGCGGAGATCGTCTAAGACGTGCTCGAGCACGGTGCCGTAGCGCCCCAACTGTTCAACGGCCTCGTGCTCGGCGCGTTTTACGCGATCGTCGCGATCGGTCTCTCGTTGATCATGAACCTGACGGGGACCATCAACATGGCCCACGGCAGCTTCATGACGCTCGCCGGTTACCTGGCATATGCCATGGTTTCGCGCGGTACGAGTTTCTGGTTTGCGCTCCTCGTCGCGCCGATCATCGCATTGATCGTCGCGGTGGTCATCGAACGAACGCTGATCCGCCGACTCTACGGCCGCGATCCGGTCTACAGCTTGCTTTTGACCTTCGGGCTATCGCTGATCGCCGAAGGGATCTATCACAAAGTTTTTACGGCGAACAGCGTCCCCTTCTCGCCGCCGCCGGCCCTTGCCGGAACGGTCGCGCTCGGTTTCATGAACTTCCCCGCCTATCGCCTCTTCATCGTCTTCGTGCTGGTCGTCGTGTTCGTGCTGCTCGCGCTCTTCCTGAACTACACGCGCTTCGGGCTGCGATTGCGGGCGGCCGTTCAGGACACCGAAATGATCACCGCGCTCGGGACGAACACGCAAGTGCTCTACGCGATCAATTTCGGCCTCGGCATTCTGCTCGCCGGAATCGCAGGCGTGCTCGCATCCGGCCTGCTCGGCCTGAACCCGACGAGCGGCAACACCCTGTTGATGCCGGCCTTCGTAACGGTGATCATCTGCGGCATGGGCAGCCTGTACGGCAGCTTGGTCGGCGGCCTGCTGATCGGCGTCGCACAGTCGCTGATGACCCTCTTCATCCCGCCCGCTTCCGAAGTCGTTATGTACGTCCTGATGGCGGTCGTCCTCACGATTCGCCCGCGCGGGCTCTTCGGCGAGGAAGGCGTCTTCGGATGACGCGAGGCCGCATCGCGACGATTGCCGTCGTCGTGCTGCTCGCGTTCGAGCCCGTGCTGTCTCCGTTCATTCACGTGGACGTGACGATCGCAAGCGCGGCGCTCTTGTTCGCGATCGCCGCGATGAGCGCAAACTTGCTCTTGGGTTACACGGGCCTCCCGCCGTTCGGCAACGCGGCGTTCTTCGGGCTCGGCGCGTACGGCGCAGCCCTGTCGCTCAAGTACTGGCACGTCGAGTTTGCGACGGCGGCGGTGCTGGGAACGGCGCTCGCCGTGCTCGGGGCGCTCGTGCTGGGACCGTTCCTGCTGCGCCGGCGCGGCATCTACTTCGGCTTGCTCTCGATCGCGTTTGGCCAAGTCTTTTACTTCATCGCCTACCGCTTCACCGACGTCACGGGCGGCGAGGACGGGATGAATTTTTCTCGGCCTTTCCTGCTCGTGCCGTCGCTTCGATTGCGAGAAACCGCGTTTTATTATCTTGCGCTCGTGGTGTTCGTCGCCGCGATCCTTGCGTTCGAGGCCATCGTTCGCTCGCCGTTTGGGAAAACGTTAATCGCGATCAAACAGAACGAACTGCGCGTGCGCTACCTGGGCCTCGATTCGAATCGCTTCGTGTTCGTCGCGATCGTGATTTCGGCGGCGTTCGCCGGCCTCAGCGGGGCGCTGACGGGCATGCTCAACAACTCGGTCGGGCCCCTGATGCTCGACTGGCACCAGTCGGGCGACTTCGTATTGAGCACGATCCTCGGCGGTTCGGGCACGATTTGGGGCCCGCTGGTCGGCTCGATCATCTTCGTCGTGGGACGCGACATCATTTCGAGCTACACCCAAGAGGGCTGGCAAATCATTCTCGGCGCGCTCTTCGTCGCGTGCGTCATCTTCTTTCCACGCGGCATCCTGGGAACCGCGCTTCAACTCTTTGCGGCCAAACGTCATGGCTGAGGCGAGCGCGGTGCCCATGCTCGAAGCTCGCGACGTCTCGAAGTCGTTCGGCGGCGTCCAGGCCTGCTCGGATGTCTCGCTGACGGTTCGCGAAGGAACGATCCACGCGGTGATCGGCCCAAACGGCGCCGGCAAGACTACGTTTTTCAATTCGCTCTCAGGTTTTTATCTGCCCGAACGCGGCAGCGTCTGGTTCGCAGGCCGCGACATCACGCGCGCGCCGAACTGGCGGCGCATCGAACTCGGCATGGGACGAACGTTCCAGACGCCGAGTATTTTCCCGGAACTGAGCGTGCGCGAGAACGTCGCGCTCGGCGTGCGCAGTAAGCGCAATCTGGCCTTTCGCATCCGGCCGGCAAGCGCCGAGCCGCAACGCAAACTCGATGCGCGCGTGGACGAACTCCTCGGCTTCGTCAATCTCGGCGCGTCGGCCGAGCGCCCGGTCGCGGAACTCTCGCACGGCGCGCAGCGTCTGTGCGAGATTGCGATGAGCCTGTCCACCGAGCCCCGCCTCGTGCTACTCGACGAGCCGATGGCGGGTCTCGCCGAAACCGAAACCGATCGCATCATGAGCGTCATCCGCGGTCTGCACGACTCCCTCGGTCTCACCGTCTTATTCGTCGAGCACAATATGCGCGTCGTGCTGTCGCTCGCGGAGCGGATCACGGTGCTCGATCGCGGGCGCGTCTTGGCGGAAGGCTCGCCGAGCGAGATCGCCGCCAACGAAGCGGTTCGCGATGCGTATCTCGGCCGCGAGGTGCTCGAACATGTCTGAAGGCGCGCCGGCCGGTCCGCTGCTCGTCGTCGAGGGTCTCAACACGAGCTACGGAAAGATTTCCATCTTGCGCGACGTGTCGTTCGCGGTCGGCGCGGGCGAGGTCGTCGCGCTTCTCGGGCTCAACGGGGCCGGCAAGACGACGACGATTCGCAGCGTTCTCGGCCTTACGCCGCCGCGCTCGGGATCGATCCGCTTCGACGGTTTGGAAATCGCCGGGCGCCCGCCGTACCGCGTCGCGCAGCTCGGCGTCGGGTACGTCCCCGAAGGCCGCCGTATGTTCAAGGATTTGACGACGCTCGAGAATCTGCAGCTCGCCGAAAACGGCCGCCGCGGCGACTGGACGATTGCGCGCGTCTTGGAACACCTTCCGAAACTCGCCGAATTGCGCTCGCGCAAAGCGGGCCGACTCTCGGGCGGCGAGCAAGAGATGCTCGCGATCGGGCGCGCCCTCGTCTCCAATCCGCGCTTGCTGCTCGTGGACGAGCCTTCGCAAGGCCTTGCGCCGCTGATCGTCGAGGACGTGTACCGGATTCTCGCCGAACTCAAAGCCCACGGCGTCGCAATTTTGCTCGTCGAGCAAAATGCGCTGCTCGCGCTCAAGCTTGCCGATCGTGCGTTCGTGCTCGACAGCGGCAAGATCGTGTATTCGGGCAGCGCCTCCGAACTGCGGGCCGACCGCGAGCGCATCCGCGCGCTGATGGGCCTGACCGACGCCGCCGTAGAGGCGGCCGCTCCCCCGCCCGCTCCCTAACGGTTGGGTATAACCCAGCAGGCAAAGGGGGTGCGGGTTGCTGCATGACGCGCTGACCGAGACGACGATACAGGACGGGACCACCGTGGTCGCCGTGCTGGGCGAGATCGACATCGCGAGCGCCGGCGCGCTGCGCGAACAGCTGGATCAGGCGTCTCGCGCAGGGTCCAACGTGGTCGTGTCCCTGGAAAAATGCGCGTATATCGACAGCAGCGGCCTACGCGTGCTGGTGCGCATCTCGAACGAACTCGGCGACCGCTTCGCGATCGTCGTGCCGCCGGGTACGCAAACGCGGCGCATTTTCGACATTACGGGACTGGGTTACCAAATGCGCGTTTGCGACGGCGTCGACCAAGCGGTCGCGGCGCTGCGGGAGACGTAGGTGTTTCGTTTCGCTCGAAAGGGTATACGGCGGGCATGCAACTGATCTGGTCAATCATCGTCCTCCTCGTCGTCCTCTGGCTGATCGGGTTTATCGCTCACATCGGCGGCGGTTTGATCCACTTGTTACTCGTCATCGCCGTCATCATGTTAGTGTTTAACCTCATCACCGGTCGCGGGGCGAGGGTCTAACGGTTCGTCCGCGGGCCCCGGTCACACCGGGGCCTCCGACGATTCCAGAGCCGTTCCCAAAACCGGAATCGCCGATCCCGCCCGAACCCTCACCCGAAGGCCCGGTCTCTCGGGGTGTAGCTTAGGCCGGCCCGGCCGGCATCGTAAGAATTTCCGCATAGCGCGCGGCGTCCACGTTGCCGCCGCTGATGACGATGCCGGCGCGCTTGTCGCGGGCGGCGATCTTTCCATGCATGAGCGCCGCAAGCGCGGCCGCACCGCTCGGTTCGATTACGAGCTTGAGCCGCTCGAATGCGAACCGCATCGCGGCGCGCAATTCGTCGTCGCTCACGGTGACGATGCCGCGGCAAAGCGCCCGCACGATCGGAAACGTCAGTTCGCCGGGAGACGTCGTCTGCTGGCCGTCCGCGATGGTCTGCGGCACGGGAATTTCGATGCGTTCGCCCGCGGCGAGGGAACGCGCGAAATCGTCACCCGCTGCGGGTTCGACCCCATAGATCTCGATGCCGGGCCGCAGCGCCGTCGCCGCAATTGCCGAGCCCGACAATAAACCGCCGCCGCCCACCGGCGCGACCAGGATGTCGAGATCCGGCACCTCTTCGAGCAACTCGAGCGCGGCCGTTCCCTGGCCCGCAATCACGTCGGGATCGTCGTAGGGCGGAACGAGCGTCGCGCCGCGCTCGCGCGCGATGCCGGCCGCGAGTTCGGCGCGGTTCATGGCGGCGCGATCGTAGAATACGACCTCGGCCCCGTACCCGCGCGTTGCGGCAACCTTTGCCGCAGGCGCATCGTGGGGCATCACGATGGTTGCAGGCGCACCGAGCAGGCGGGCAGCGAGTGCGACGCCCTGCGCGTGGTTACCGCTCGAAAACGCCACCACACCGCCGCGCTTCGCCGCCTCGTCCAGCCGCGAGATGCGATTGTATGCGCCGCGAAATTTGAAGGCGCCCATGCGTTGCAGATTTTCGCACTTGAGGAATACGCGAGCGCCCGTCCGCGCGTCGAGCGTCCTCGACGTTGCGACGGGCGTGCGGTGGGCGATGCCGCGCAGCCGCGCGGCGGCGCTGCGCACGTCCTCCGGCGTCACCGCGAACGGCGCCGCCTTCACGGCTTCGGCGCCGCCTCCGGATCGCGAACGTGGAATCCCGAGATCTTCCCGTCGCCGTCGAGCGTCATGTTCTCTACCCAGGTTCCCTTTTCGAAATGCGCTTGGAAGTGGTGGAAACCCGCGGGACTTCCCGACGGCGTATCTTCTTTCACGTCCTTGAACGTGCCGAGCCCATGAAGATCGTCGGACAGTCGTCCGACCGCCGCACGATTTTCGAGCCTCGGCCGCACCATCGCGTTGAAGTTCTTTTCGACCGGCGTCATGTCGTTTTTGACGATCGCCTGCGTCACTTGAGTCGCGAGCTCTTCGTTGTGGTTGGGGTGCGGACGGAACACCAAGGCGAGCGCCACCGCGACGACGATCGCGGCGATGCCGATCATCGGCAGCGGATTGGAACGCGGCGGGTTGCCCCCCGGTGGCGTTGCGGCGGGAAGGTTGCCGGGCGCGGCGGTCATGCGGCCTCCATCGTTCGATCGTCCGTCGCAAATGCGGCGAACTTCAGTTCGGGATTCCATTCCTCTGCGAGCCGAAGACTCCATTCGCTCTCGAAGAGGGCAATGGGCGTACCCGACGCCGACTCGGTAAGTTTCGCGTTGCTGGGCCAACTGGCCGCGGCCAGGGCTTCGGGGCTTCCGGCAACGCGCCGCGCCAGCGTGTATGGCAGGTACGCGAAGACCGTCTTTACCCCGTACTCCGCTTCGAGCCGATACTTCGCAACCTCGAATTGCAACTCGCCGACTGCGGCAAAGACGGGTTCGCTGCGCGCCGCGCCCGGCACGTACAAGACTTGAATCGCGCCCTCTTCCGCGAGTTGCGCGATCCCTTTCCCGAACGATTTGTAGGCGCCGGTATCCGCATTGCGCACGCTCGCGAAGTGCTCGGGTTCGAAGGCCGGAATCGGCTCGAACGCCAACGGCGCGCCCTCGCAGAGGGTGTCGCCGATCGCAAACGATCCGGGATTTGCCAAACCGACCACGTCACCGGCAAACGCTTCTTCGACCACCTCGCGATCGCTCGCGAACAGTTTCATGGCGCGCGTCAAGCGCACGTCTTTGCCCGTCCGCACGTTGCGCACGAGCATATCGCGCTCGAAGCGGCCGCTGCAAATGCGCACGAAAGCGATCCGGTCGCGATGGCGCGGGTCCATGTTCGCCTGAATCTTGAACACGAAGCCCGCAAAGTGCGGCGCCTGCGGGGGCACCTCGGAACGTTCCGTCGCGCCTTCCCGCAAGGCCGTGCGCGCCACGGGCGGCGGCGCCATCGCCAGAAACGCGTCGAGAAAATGCTGCACGCCGAAGTTCGTAACCGCGCTGCCGAAGTATACCGGCGTCGCGTCGCCCCGCAGCATGGCCGCGCGATCGAACGATTCTCCGGCGCCCTCGAGCAATTCGATGCCGTCGAGAAACTCGCGATAGGTCGTCTCGTCGGTAAGATCGCGAAATCCGGCATCATGCACGCCCGTCACGCGCACGGGCGCGCGCTTCGCGCCGTGCTGCGTACGCTCGAACAAGTGCACCTCTTTGGTCGCGCGATCGTAGATCCCGCGAAACGACGGCCCGCTGCCGATCGGCCAAACCATCGGGTAGGCCCCGATGCCGAGCACCTTCTCCAACTCGTCGAGCAATTCGAGCGGATCGCGGCTCGGCCGGTCCATCTTGTTGATAAAGGTGAACAGCGGAATGCGCCGCGCACGGCAGATCGCAAACAGCTTTTTGGTTTGCGGCTCGACGCCTTTGGCTGCGTCGATCAGCATAACGGCGCTATCCGCGGCCAGCAGCGTGCGATACGTGTCCTCTCCGAAGTCTTGGTGGCCCGGCGTGTCGAGCAGGTTCATCACGTGATCGCGGTACGGAAATTGCAATACCGTCGAGGTGATCGAAATCCCGCGCTCCCGTTCGAGTTCCATCCAGTCCGAAGTCGCTTGACGGGCGCGTTTGCGGGCCGCGACTTGGCCCGCCGTCGCAATCGCGCCGCCGTAGAGCAGCAACTTTTCGGTCAGCGTCGTCTTGCCGGCATCGGGGTGCGAGATAATCGCAAACGTCCGGCGGCGGGCCACTTCGGACTCGATGGCCGCGTTTAACATTTGACGACCCCGCCTCTAATGCGGCAGCGTTGAATCGGCGGCGACGGCACGGGCGCCTCCGGGAAAAAGAGCGGCGCGCCGCCGCCCGCCAGCACGTAACTTCTCAGTTCTTCCGTGCGACCGTCGCGGCGCAAGAGATACAGCGTTTTCCGATTCATAAAAAAATGGGCATCCGCCGGAACGAACAGCCGGTCGGTGCCGCGCTCGACGAGCGCGGCGTTCGCGTAGACGTGCAGCGTACAATCCGCAATTTCGAGACGCAGATCGCCGACCACCGGTTGCGCCGATGATGGAATCTGCGGGCGCACGAAGGCGTCCGGCCCGTGCGCGATCGAGGTTTGCGTAAAACATTCGGGGAGCGCGGAAAGCGCCCAGGGCGCGGCTCCGCTGACCGCGGACGGCGGCAACGGTCCGTCCGCTTGGGCGCGCGGCGCGCTCGGCGTGCCGCGTGATTGCACGGAGGCGGCGTCGAGCGGCGGCTCGCGGCGTTGCAAAAGCACCGCCGCCACGAGCGACGCGAGGACGATCGCGGTCGCAATCGCATAGTAGCGCGGCATCGAGCCGCCGCGCGGAAGTCCGACTACGCCGCGCTCTCTTCTTG
>JACRTZ010000208.1 GCA_014304965.1 Vulcanimicrobiota bacterium
GATGCCGCTCGCGCCGATCCGCACCGCGGTCCGCACCGGCGACACCACGCAAGTCGAGCGGCAGCGGATGTTGCGCAAGCCGCCGCACGTCCTTGTCACGACGCCCGAGTCGCTTTTCATTTTGCTCACGGCCGAAAAGTCGCGTGCGCTCTTCACCAACGTCTCGACTGTGATCGTGGACGAGATTCACGCCATGGCGGGAAGTAAGCGCGGCTCGCACTTGGCGCTGACGCTCGCGCGTCTCGACGATTTGGTGCTGGCCGGCGGTGGCCGTAAACCGCAACGGATCGGCTTGTCCGCGACGATTCGCCCGCTCGATCAGGTCGCTGCGTTCTTGAGCCCGGCCGCGCAGATCGTGGACGTCGGCAGCCGCCGCGAGATGGGGCTCGAGGTGGCGGTTCCGAGCGACGAGCTCGGCGCGGTCGCAAGCGGCGAGATGTGGCGCGAGATCTACGAAAAACTGGCCGAGCACATTCGTGCGAATCGGACCACCCTGCTGTTCGTTCCGACCCGCCGCATGAGCGAACGCGTCGCCTTCGCACTGAGCGAACTGCTTGGTCCCGGCATGGTGATGCCCCACCACGGGAGCCTAGCAAAAGAAGCTCGGTTCGAAGCGGAAAACCGTCTGAAGAATGGCGAGTTGCGGGCCGTCGTCGCGACGGCGTCGCTCGAACTCGGCATCGACATCGGCACGATCGATCTCGTCGTGCAGTTGGGGAGTCCGCGCTCAATTGCGACAGGCCTGCAACGGATTGGGCGCTCCGGGCACTGGGTCGGTGCGAAACCGCGCGGCATGATCTATGCGACGACGCGCGACGAGTTGCTCGAGTGCGCCGCACTGGTGCGTGCGATGCGCGGCGGCGCGATGGACGCGCTGGTCATTCCGAGCGCGCCGATGGACATTCTCGCGCAGCAAATCGTTGCAGCGTGTGCGGCAAAAGATTGGAGCGCAGACGAGCTCTTCGAACTCATCCGTCGCGCCTATCCATATCGCGACCTCCCGCGGGCAGACTTCGACGAAGTCGTTTCGATCTTGGCCGACGGCATCTCGACGGCGCGCGGCCGCAGCGGCACATTCTTGCACTACGACCGTGTGAACGGCATGTTGCGCGGCCGGCGCGGCGCGCGCATGGCGGCGATTACCTGCGGCGGCGCGATCCCCGAAACGGCGAACTATCGCGTGGTCGCCGAGCCCGATGGACACCTCGTCGGAACGCTCGACGAAGACTTTGCGATCGAAAGTCTGGCAGGCGACATCTTCTTGCTCGGCACGACATCGTGGAAGATCCGCCGCGTCGAGGCCGGTACGGTGCGGGTGGAAGACGCGCACGGCGCACCGCCGACGATCCCGTTCTGGAACGGCGAAGGTTTGGGTCGTACGATCGAGCTTTCCCATGAGGTCTCGGCCTTGCGCATCGCGATCGACGAGGGTTCCGACGCGGACGCCACGGCGTTTCTGACGAGCGAGTGCGGACTGGATGTAGCGGGGGCGGAGCAGGCGGTCGCGTACGTGCGCTCCGGCAAGGCCGCGCTCGGCGTCGTGCCGACCGTGACGACCATCGTGGCCGAGCGCTTCTTCGACGAAGGCGGCGGCATGCAGCTGATCCTGCACACGCCGTTCGGCGCACGCATCAATCGCGCGTGGGGCCTCGCGCTGCGCAAGCGCTTCTGCGTTACTTTCAACTTCGAACTGCAGGCGGCGGCGACCGACAACGGCATCGTCATTTCGCTCGCGGAGCAGCACGCCTTTCCGCTCGAGGCGGTCTTCGAGTACGTCAAATCCGCGAGCGTCGAATCGGTGCTCTCGCAAGCGGTGTTGCCGGCGCCGATGTTCGAGGCGCGCTGGCGCTGGAACGCGATGCGTTCGCTCGCGATCTTGCGCATGCGCGGAGGGCGCAAGGTGGCGCCGCAGTTGTTGCGCATGCGCGCCGACGATCTGCTGGCCTCGGTATTCCCCGATCAGGCGGCGTGTGCCGAAAACCTGACGGGTCCGATTCGCATCCCCGACCACGTGCTCGTGCGCGAAACGATCGACAACTGCTTGCACGAAGCGATGGACCTCGACGGGTTGCTCGTGGTGCTGCGCGGCGTCGAGAGCGGCGCGATTCGGACCGTGGCGGTGGACACGCCCGAGCCCTCGACGTTCAGTCACGAGATTCTCAACGCGAACCCGTACGCGTATTTGGACGATGCGCCGCTCGAGGAACGGCGCGCTCGGGCCGTTCAATTGCGCCGCGGCACCCGCGTGGATTTCGACGGTTCGGGGATTTTGGATCCGGCGGCGATCGCCGAGGTTGCGGAAGAATCGTGGCCGGTCGTGCGCGACGCCGAAGAATTGCACGACGCGCTCGCGACCCTGGTGGTCCTCGGACCCGCAGAGCCGTGGCAGGGATGGTTCGAGGATCTCGTTTCGCAGCGCCGCGCGACGCTGCTGCGCGTTGCTGACGCGGCATTTTGGGTGTGTGCCGAACGGCTCGAGTTGGCGCGGGCGGCGTACCCGGCCGCTACGTTAACTCCCGAGATTGACGCAGTTGCCGGGATGCCGATGCCCGAGGCGCCGGAAGACTCGCTCGGCGAGATCGTACGCGGCCGGCTCGAATGCAGCGGCCCGGTGACGGTCGCCGAACTCGCGCGAACGCTCGCCGCCGACGAGCCGTCGATCGCGGCGGCGCTGATCCGGCTCGAAACGCAAGGGCAGGTGCTGCGCGGTCGATTCCGCGGCGGCGATGCCGAGGAGTGGTGCAACCGGCGCGTGCTCGCGCGCATCCATCGCTTGACGATCGGGCAGTTGCGCCGCGAGATCGAACCCGTCACGACGGCGACCTACGCGCAATTCCTGTACCGTTGGCAGCACGTTTCGCCGGCGTCGCGACTGCACGGCATTGACGGCACGCTGCAAGTCATCCGGCAACTTGAAGGTTACGAGATTCCGGCGGCTGCCTGGGAAGCGCAGATTCTGCCCAAGCGCGTCGCCGGTTACAAGCCCGAGTACTTGGACCGCTTGTGTTATTCGGGCGACGTGATGTGGGGGCGGCTCTCGCCGCATCCCGCGCTCTCGCCGACCGACGAGGATCACCAACGTCGCGTGCGGCCGACGAAGCTCGCGCCGATTTCGCTGTTTACGCGCGCCAACGCGCACGAATTGATCGTGCGCACGCCGGAAGAGCCCGCGGGCCTTTCACACGCTGCGCGCGAGGTGCTTGCCGAGATCGAACGGCGCGGCGCACCGTTCTTCGCGGAGATCGTGCGCGGCACAAAACGCCTGCCGGCAGAAGTAGAAGAGGCGTTGTGGCAGTTGGTGGCGGCGGGGTTGGTGACGGCCGACGGCTTCGACGCGCTGCGCTCGTTGATCGACGCCAAGCGAAGACTTGGCGAAAAAGGTCTGCGCGCGCGACCGCGCTCGTCGTCGGGACGGTGGACGCGTCTTGTCGCCGAGAGCGAAGCGATCGATCCCGAGTCGTTCGCGCGACGGTTATTGGCGCGCTGGGGCGTCGTGTTCCGCGACGTGGCCGCGCGTGAGGCAATCGCGCCGCGCTGGCGCGACGTGCTGGTCGCTTTGCGGCGTCTGGAAGCGCGCGGTGAAATTCGCGGCGGCCGCTTCATCGCGACGATCGTGGGCGAGCAATATGCGCTCCCAGATGCCGTGAACGCATTGCGCGCAGTGCGTCGGGAAACCGCGAGCGATCCGCTGACGGAGATTTCGGACTACGATCCGGTGTCGGTCGTCAACGCGTTCTTACCGGCTGCCGGAGTTCGGGAGCTTGGGGTCGCCGCGACCTACCAAAGCCCGGTAGCCTCGACGCGCTAGCTTCCGCACGGCGCGGGACGGGTTTCGCGAGTAGCGAGCCACCGGCCGTGGGCGGGTGGACTAGGGTCGCAGGCGAAGGTTCGGTGTGTCGCAAGACGTTTCAGCAGGCGTTGCTGCCTTTGTGGCGTTGCTCGCCTTCGCCGTCCTCGTCTCCATCGCCGCGGAGCGCGCCCGCATTCCGGCCGCAGTCTTGCTCGTGGGCGTCGGGGCGGTATTCGGATCCATCTGGCATGTAAAGCCGCCGTTCCAATTCGGCCCCGCTGTGTTCTTCGTGTTCCTTCCGCCGTTGATCTTCGAAGCGGCCTGGAGCATCGACCTCGCAGCGTTGCGCGCGTGCGTGCTCCGCGTTGGACTGCTCGCATTGCCCGGGACGGTCGTGAGTGCGCTCGTCGTGGCCGCGGTCGTCGTTGCGACCGACAAATTGCCCTTCGGATCCGCGCTTCTCCTTGGCGCGATGATCTCGGCGACCGATCCCGTTGCCGTGGTCGCCGTCTTCCGCCACGCGGCGGTACCGACGCGCATAAAGACGCTGGTCGAAGCTGAATCGCTGTCCAACGACGGCGTCGCGGTCGTGCTCTACGGGATCGCTTTGGCGCTGGTGCAAGGAACTTCGGTGAGCTGGCCCGCTGCCGTCGGGCACGGCATCGTCGAGATCGCCGGAGGGATCGTTGTCGGCGCTGCATGCGCCGTACCGCTCTGGCTCGTGCTCCGTATGACGCGCTCGTCGGAGTATGAAGTCACGACAACCATCGTCTTGGCATACATCGCATACCTGCTTGCCGACCATCTCACGTTTTCCGGAATCTTCGCGACGGCCTCGGCTGCGGTCGCATTGCGGGCGCTTCTGCAACCGGGCATGAACATGCACAACCGTGACATCGTAGACGAGTTTTGGAGGTCCGGAGCATACATTGCAAATGCCGCAGTATTCCTCGCGACGGGCCTTCTTATAAACATTCCCCGTGCGCTTCACGAGCCCGTGCTGGTCGCGGTCGTCGTAGCGGCCGTTCTCGTAGCTCGCGTCGCGCTTTCGTTTGCGGCCGGTGACGACCGCGCGTCGCGCATTACCGTGTTTCTCGCCGGGATGCGCGGCGCGCTCCCGCTTGCGCTGGCTCTTGCCCTCCCGCAGAACCTTCCGTTTCGCGCCGAGATGATCGACGGCGTATTCGCCGTCGTGCTCTTCACCTTGGTGTTCCAAGGATCGCTGCTCGAGCCCGTCGTGTCGCGTCTCTACGGAAAAATCGAGCCGGCGTGAACGAATCGCAACGAAAGCTGGTCGCCGGCGAAGCGTCGTGCGCGATCGCGACCCTCGGCCTCGTCGAGAACAGTGTCGCGGTAATTATTGGGGCGATGATCGTCGCGCCGCTCATTACGCCGATTCAGGCATTTGCGTACGCCTCGTTAGCCGGCGACGCGGTATTGGTTCGACGCTCGCTGCTAACGGCGAGCGCTGGTGCTGCCACCGCCATAGCCGTCTCGGCGTTGCTCGGCCTGCTCATTCGCTTACCGGCGAGCGGCTCGGAAATTTTAGCCCGGACACGGCCGACGGTACTCGATCTCGGGATCGCAGTGGCGGCCGGTGGAATCGCGGGGTTCGCGCAGGTGAGACCCGCGATCGGCAACACCGTCGCCGGCACCGCGATCGCGGTCGCGCTTATGCCGCCTCTCTGCGTCGTTGGGCTCGCCCTCGCGGCTGGGCAGTGGTCGTGGGCACAGGGCGCAGGGATGCTGTTCGGTACGAACTTCCTCGGTATCGCCCTTTCATGCATGATCGTCTACGTCATCGGAGGGCACGTCGCAAAGCATAACCGGTTCGCGTTGATCACGACGGGCATCGTCACAGCCGCACTCATCGTTCCGCTCAGCGCGAGTTTCTACGAGATCGTCAGAGAGGCCAGGATCGAATCCCTGATCCGCAGTGAACTGGTGACGAACACCGTCGTGTTTCGGCACGTACGGCTGCTCGAGGCGCACTTTGATTGGTACACCAAACCTGTCGCCGTCCAGCTCGACGTCTCATCGGAACAGCCCGTATCGTCATCCCAAGTTGCCGATCTGCAAGCGTTCGTCGCCAGGCGAACGGGCCAGCGCGTGGCTCTTACCATTCGCGTTACCCGATACGACACGGTGACCGTTTCGAGCTGAAGGCTTTGGCGGTTAGCGGCCGGTCAACTGTTCGTGAACCTCGGAACAGCGAGCGCCCCGTACGTTTACGTACAGGACCTCTTTCAGGAGCGGACTGGGCGGGCGCTCGATTCAGAACGAGGGTGCATCGCTGATTACACCGAGCCGACAGCGCTCGGCGTCGATTCCCAACCGAGCACCCGGGCGATCATCTCAGTACGATTGCTGCTGCCCGTCTTATCGAGCATGCTTTTTATGTGGTCTTGGACCGTCGACACGTGATGTACAGCTGCTTCCGATCTGGTCGAGATGGTTACCGTCGAGAAGAAGGCGAGCGCGGAATGCCCAGACCTCAAAAGCAACCCAGACGCGTTTCTAGCGTTCGAGATGCAGACCGCGCAGCCGTAGCGCGTTCGTGATGACCGAAACGGAACTGAATGACATCGCGAGTGCGGCGACGACCGGGCTGAGGAGAATTCCGAACGCGGGATACAGGACGCCCGCCGCAATCGGAACGCCGAGTGCGTTGTAGAGGAACGCGAAGAGCAGATTTTCTCGAATGTTACGCATCGTCGCGCGGCTCAGCGCCCGTGCCCGCACGATTCCGGCGAGGTCCCCTTTGACGAGCGTTATGCCGGCGCTCTGAATGGCGACGTCCGTTCCCGTTCCCATCGCGATGCCGACGTCGGCCGCGGCAAGAGCGGGCGCGTCGTTGACGCCGTCGCCTGCCATGGCGACGACCTTACCGCTCGATCGAAGTCCCTTGACGATGCGCTGCTTGTCGTCAGGCAAGACGTCGGCATGCATGTCCTCGATCCCCAGTTTGGTCGCCACAACCTGAGCCGTCGTCGTGTTGTCGCCGGTCAGCATCACGATGTGGATGCCATCAGCTTTCAGGGAGGTGAGGGCCGCTTGCGTCGTCGGCTTGATCGGATCGGCGATCGCGACGATGCCGGCCGGCGCGCCATCGACGGCGACGAGGAGCGCCGTTGCGCCGTCGCGCTGAAAAGCTTCGACCTTCGCAGTGAGGTCGGCGAACGAAATCTTGCGATCCGCCATGAGTTTGGCATTACCCACCGCGACGCTGCGACCGGCTACCGTGCCCGTCACACCCTTTCCGGTGATCGACTCGAAGTCCGTGGCTTCAAGGATTTCGACGCCGCGCTCGCCGGCGGCGGCGAGGATTGTCGCGGCCAAGGGGTGCTCGCTCGAACGTTCGAGTGCAGCGGCGAGGCCAATGACATCGGCCTCGTTCCGTCCGCTCGCCGTCGAGATAGCCGTCACTTTGGGCTTGCCCTCGGTCAACGTTCCGGTCTTGTCGATGACGAGTGTGTCGACTTTCTCGAGACGTTCGAGCGCCTCGGCCGACTTGATGAGCACGCCCGCGCCGGCCCCCTTGCCGACGGCGACGCTGATCGACATCGGCGTGGCGAGGCCGAGCGCGCACGGACACGCGATGATAACGACCGAGACCGCTGCGATGAGGGCGTACGGGAACGACGGCGCCGGCCCCCATATCGCCCAAGCACCGAATGCAAGAAGCGCAGCCGCGACTACCACGGGTACGAAGTATCCGGACACCGTGTCGGCGAGCTTCTGAATGGGCGCTCGACTGCGCTGCGCCTGGGCGACCATGTCGACGATCCGGGCGAGCATTGTGTCGGAACCGATTTGCTCGGCGCGCATGACCAGGGAGCCCGTGCCGTTTACCGTGCCGCCGATGACCTTGTCGTTCGGGCCCTTCGGTGCGGGCATCGACTCGCCGGTGACCATCGATTCGTCGACTGCGCTCGACCCTTCGAGCACCGAGCCGTCAACCGGCAGAGCGTCGCCCGGGCGGATGCGGAGCCGATCGCCGACGCGCAGTTGCTCGACCGGGATGTCTTCGTCATCCGCACCGTCGCGCAAGCGCCGAGCCGTCTTCGGCGCCAAATTCAACAGTGCGCGGATCGCGCCGCCGGTCTGATCGCGCGCCCGGAGTTCGAGCACCTGACCGAGGAGCACGAGGACCGTGATGACGGCCGCGGCTTCATAGTAGACCGCGACCGTCCCGCCCATGGTCCGGAAACTCGGCGGAAAAATGCCGGGTGCGAACGTCGCCACAAGACTGTAAAGATACGCCGTTCCCGTCCCCAAGGCGATCAGTGTAAACATGTTGAGATTTCTTGAAACGAGCGACGCCCAGCCGCGTTCGAAGAACGGCCAGCCGGACCACAACACCACGGGAGTCGCCAGCGCGAACTGAATCCAGATCGACACGTTTGCCGGAACGAGTTGGTCGAGGTGCAGGATCGGAAAATGCGCGCCCATTTCGAGAACGAAGACCGGCAGCGCGAAGACCAGGCCGACCCAGAAGCGACGGCTCATGTCGATGAGCTCTGCGTTCGGCGGCGCCTCGGCTGTGACGGTCAGCGGCTCGAGAGCCATGCCGCAAATCGGACAACTCCCCGGCCCGTCGTTCCGAATCTGCGGATGCATCGGACAGGTGTAGGTCGCTTGCGCGGCAGCGGCAGGCGCATGAGCAGTCGTCAGACCAAGATATTCCTCGGGCGACGCGATGAATTTTGCCTGGCAACCGGCGGAGCAGAAGTGATACGTCGTTCCCTCGTGGACCAACGCATGCTCATGATCGCCGGCTTCCACTTCCATTCCGCAGACCGGGTCGATCACCGACGGAGGTTTCGCGACGATCATCACACGACGGCTTTCTGGAAGTTTAGAATTTCCGTACTACTATACCCAACTTAGGGTGTTTTGAGTCGGCGGCTCGCTCGTAGACCCCGGTTTCGCGGCGCTCAGTGTCCAGCAAGGGTGAGAATTTGACCGCGGGCTTTTACGAAGTGGGATCGTCGTATCGTGGCTGCTCCGGCAGCCACGATGTGTCGCCGTGCACCGGGGCAGGCCACCGGCCGAAAACGTCGGAAATGTAGAGAAGACGAACCGCTACAAGTTCCTCGCCATCATAGAGTCCATAGGCGCGGTAGTCGCCGTCACCGATACCTGAAGTCGAGCAGGCTCCGTGTGGGCCTGCCACGAGAGAGTCGTAGCTTTCGTGTGCATCGGAAATGCCTTCCTCGCTTTCGTAGACGCAGACCGTCGCAGCGTCATTGCCGATATCGTCTGAAATCAAGGTGTCGATGGTCGCGGTTTTGTCCGCGTCTTGGTGACGGCAAATGAATTCCGAGACCCGCTCCCCCCATTGCCCGTATGATCTCGTCACGATGTGCGCGTCCCAACGGCCCTTGCGAGCGGGCAGATCGTATACGCAAAAGTCGAAGCGCTCTCCAAAGTAGAGCGAGTCCGAAATATTGAGCCGACCATTTAGCACCTGAAAGGTCATCGACTTTGGCACTCGATGGTGGCTGGGCTTCATCCGTCATTGGGCAGTACCTGAGACGTTGGATTTACTTGCAGAGCCTCCATTACTCGCCCTTGGCGAGTGGGGGCTCCTCGGATTTAGACATTACCGCTACGCGCGAAGGTACTTGTTGAACCACTCCAGCGTGCGCTGCCAAGCGAGTCTCGAGGCGGCCTCGTCGTAGCGCGGCGTCGTGTCGTTGAAAAAACCGTGGTTGGCCTTGGCGTAGATGTAGCCGGCGTGCGGCACGTTCGCGGCGGTGAGCGCGGCGTCGTAGGCCGGCCACGTCGCTGCAAGCCGCGTGTCGAGTTCACCTTGGTGCACGAGCACGACAGCCTTGATCTTGGGAATGTCGGCGGCCGCCGGAGGCGCGCCGTAAAAGGGAACTGCGGCACTGATATCCGGCATGCGCACCGCGAGCGTATTGGCGATGCTGCCGCCAAAGCAGAACCCGACCACGCCGAGGCGACCCGTGCTGTCGGGGCGCACTTTCAGCCAGGTGGCGGCGGCGATGAAGTCCTCGAGCATCTTTGCCTTATCCACTTTGCCGAAGAGCTCCGCCGCCTTCTCGTCGTCGTTGGGGTAGCCGCCGACCGACGATAGCCCGTCCGGAGCAAAGGCGATGAAGTTCGCCGTCGCCAGGCGGCGCGTGACGTCTTCGATGTACGGGGTCAATCCGCGATTCTCGTGCACGACGAGTACGGCGGGGAACTTGCCGCTCGCGGCCGGTCGCGCGAGGTAACCCTTGATCGAACCGTTGCCTTGCGGCGACGCAACCGTGTCGTATTCGGTCTTGATCCGCTACAATGATCGCCGCGTTTTTTGGATTCATCGCGATCGCTTGGTGAGCGCAGCGGTTTACCGTTGCGCTGGGTCGGCCAGTTGGCTCCAGAAGAACGCGTACCGTTCCGCGCTCGCCTCGACGTTCTGCGCAAACGAATTGCCGATCCCGTGCCCCTGTCCGCTTTTCTGTAAGAGCAGGATCGGATTGTCTGACGACGAGGCAGCTTGCAGGCGCGCCACCATTTTGCGCGAGTTGTACGGGTCCACGCGCGGATCGTTTTCACCGGTCGTCATGAGAACCGCCGGATAGGCCGTTCCGTCGTGCACGTTGTGGTACGGCGATTGCTTGAGCATCCACGGGAACTGCACGGGGTCGGTCACCGTTCCGAACTCCGGCGTGTTGAACGCGCCGTTCGGCGTGAGTTCGACACGCAAGAGATCGTAAATGCCGACGCTGCCGAAGACGGCCCGATAGAGTTGCGGGTTTCGCGTTAGCGCGAGTCCCATGAGAAAACCGCCCGCGCTGCCGCCGGCGATGCCGAGATGCTTCGCGTCCCCATATCCGTTGGCACCGAGCCACTTCGCGCAGGCGGCCAGGTCGTCGGCGCTGACCGTCTTTGTCGCCAAGTGCGCTGCCTGGTGCCAGCCTTCGCCGTATTCGCCGCCGCCGCGGATCATCGCGGTCGCAATCGCGCCGCCGCGCTCGAGCCATGTCAGCGACGACGCGCTGAAGCGCGGACGCGTGATGGTTCCGTACGCACCGTAGGCGCCGAGAATCGTCGGCGTGCGCGCGCCGCGCGCTCCCGGGCCGCTGACGATCTCCAGTGGAATCTTCGCCGAGCCGTCGAGCGACGGAACGAGAACACGTCGAACGCGGACCTTCGAAAAATCGCCTGAGGACTTCTGCGCGATCGGCGTCGGCACGAGCGCGTTGCGCGCGGCGACATACCGAAACCAACGCTGGGGAGTGGTGTAGCTTTCGTAACCAACGATCACCTCGCCGCCGGTCGGGTCCGCCACGAACTCGTCGATCGTGGAAATCGGGGGAATCGGCGCGTTTCCGCGCGCCGTGCCGTCCGCGCCGAACGCGCGCATTCCCGAGTCGCCGCCGTTGACATCGAGCGTCGCGAATCCGCCCGGAATCGCGACAACGTCGTTGATGACGACGTTTCCGGCCGGCACGAGCGTTGTGCCGGTGTCCACCGTTTGGCTCGGGCCGATGCCGACGACGCGGCCGCGCGGCGTTTTGCCTTTCGCGACGACTGCTAAGACGTTGCCGACGAACGCGGCATCCGCAGCCGAACTACTGCCGACGCCGGCGGCCGGCGTCGCAACTTGGACGAACGCGCCGCTTCCGCGGCGGAGATAGACGGCCGCCGGCACGCCGTCGCCGTCCGACACGACCGCTGCAAGCGCGCTGCCATCGAGCGCGGCGAGCAAGGGCTAC
>JACRTZ010000217.1 GCA_014304965.1 Vulcanimicrobiota bacterium
AGCAACGGCAGTGCGACGGCGCCCGTGATGATGAGGGCTTCGCGGAGCAAGGCGGCCAAAGCGTCCACCGCTCGAGCCTAGCGCGCGCGCGTTACCGAAATGCTATGCGATGGTTACAGGCGAGGACGCGCGCCGGGACGCAGACGGCTGCCACATATTGCGCGCGGCGAGCAACGCCGACAGCACCGCCCGCGTGGCCGGCGATCGGTTGAGCGTGTAAAAGTGGATGCCGGGAGCCCCGCGGGCAAGCAGATCGGCGCATTGCAGCGTACAGTAAGAGACGCCGAGTTCGGCAACCGCCTCGGGCTGGTCCGCACGCGCTTCGAGTTCGAAGTGCAGCCGCTCCGGCATGGACGCGCCGCACATCTTCGCGATGCGCGCGATCTGACCGTAATTCGTAATCGGCATGATGCCCGGAACGATTGGCACCCCGATGCCGATCGCGCGGGCCCGTTCGACGAAACGAAAATACGCATCGTTATCGAAAAAGAGCTGCGTCACGAGGAACGTCGCGCCGGCTTGCACCTTGCGAGCCGCGTTTTCGAGATCGTCCTCGAACGTCACCGCTTCGGGATGCTTTTCAGGGTAAGCCGCCGCGCCGATTGCGAAGGGAAATTCGGCGGACAGCATCGCGATCAGTTCGGTCGCGTACCGGAAACCACCCTCGGTCACCGCAAACGCTTGCTGGCCACGCGGCGGATCGCCGCGCAAGGCGAGGACGTTCTCGATGCCGGCGCTTTCCAGTTCGCCAAAGACCGCGCGCAGCTCGTCCGTCGTATGGCCGACGCACGTGACGTGCGCCACCACCTCGAGACCGAGGTCGTTCTTGATTCGCTTGGCGACGTCAACCGTGCGCGCGCGCGTCGAGCCCCCAGCACCGTACGTAACGGAAACGTAGGTGGGGCCGAAAACGCGAAGCGTTTCGATCGTCTCGAGCAGGGTCGCGGCGCTCTCGTCGGTCCCGGGCGGAAAGAATTCAAACGAGAACGACGGATCGGGACCGGAGAATGCGAGGTCGAGTTTCATTACGGCGAGCCCTTCGCCGCCGACGTCAAAAAGTCCCGACGCCCAGCCCCGAAGCGACGGCGTGCAGGCTGCGCTTGGCCGTCGTTGCGAGCCGCACGCAATTGCGGCCGGATTCTTTGGCTTCGTACAAAGCGCGGTCGGCCGCGCGGGTCAGGGCTTCGGCATCGGCGCCGGGACGGTCTTCCGTCGAGGCGACGCCGACGCTGACGGTGAGCGCGGCGTGACTGGCGCCCTTGCCTTGCAAGATGCCCAGGCGCTCCACGCCACGCCGAACGCGTTCGCCGACGGCGATCGCGCCCGGTTCGTCGCTCTCGGGAAGCACGATCGCAAATTCTTCGCCGCCGATGCGGCACGCGCAGTCGGGCGAGCGCCGTAGCGTCGACAGGATGATGCGCGCGACGGCGCGCAGTGCGGCGTCCCCCGCCGGATGTCCGAAGGTGTCGTTATAGCGTTTGAAGTCGTCCACGTCGACGATCAGCACCGAAAGCGGTTCGCCCTTGCGCTGCAGGCGGCGAATTTCTTCTTCTAAGCGCACGTTGAAGCCGCGACGGTTGAGCAAGCCGGTCAATTCGTCGGAAACGGTTTGCGCGTGCAAGAGCGTGTTGTTGGCGCTGAGCGCGAGCAGAATCCGATAGACGTTCGAAAGCAAAACGGCGAGGAACGAGGTCGCAGCGATCGCCCACTCCAACCGCCCGAGATACCAAGCCGCCGTGTATCGGGTGCCGCCGAGCACCGTCGTCAGCAGGACGTCGAACGCGGAGACGACCACGACGACGCACAACCAGACGTGCACGCTATAGCGAAGGCGCGTGATGTGTAAGAGCAGCCCAATCGCGACGACGTGCGCACCGAGCAAGATCGGCACGACCGCAGTGCGCCAGCCTTCACTGACCGCGCCCTCGTTTGCTTGCGGCCAGAGGCCTTCGAAGTGCACGACGAAAGGCGGCAGCAGAACGACGATCGTCACGGCGGCGGCAGTCAGCGTGGCGATGCCGGTTCCCCGCAGCGACTCGGACCGGCTGGCCAGCCATTCCCAGATCGCATAGAGCGCAACGTAGACGATGAAAAACGTGTGGCCCGCGGCGTAGAGCCACGGAGCGGTCTGAGCGCTGGCGCCGAACCAGCCGCGACTCGAGAAGAGCCCCGGAAACGACAGCAGGTACTCGACCAAAATCACCGCCGAGCCGGCGTAGGCGATCGTCAGGACTGCGAGCGGCCGGAAGTGTGTGGCGCGATACTGGTTATAAAGGAGAAACGCCGTCAGTATTTGTGCCAAGAACGTGGCTGCGCCAAACGCTGCCACCGTCGCCGGAACCTCCGTGAAATGCGAACGTCCGATCGGCATCACGCCGATCGCTGCCGCGACCGTCGCGAAGACCACCGCAACGGCCACGATTCGTTCGCGCGCGTTGACCTCGGCGTAAACTAAGCCATCCGTGTGCCGCAGGGGACTCTCCTCGTCAGATCCTCCTCGCCGCCCTCCGTGGCAGGCGAAGAGAACCTTACGTAGAGCCTATCGGCTCGGCACGCCGTGCGGAGGGCATCGAACGCAGCGATGTGACGCGTTTCACACTGCTCGCGGAATTCTCAGCGAAAGCTCGAGATGAGCCCGCCGCACACGAGCGTCCAGCCATCGACCATGACGAAAAGCAGCAGCTTGCACGGCAACGAGACGATCGGAGGACTGAGCATGAACATCCCGAGCCCCATCAGGATCGCGGCCACGGCCAGATCGATCGCCACGAACGGGAGATAGAGCGCGAAGCCGATCGCGAACGCGCTGCGCAGTTCGCCGACGATGAATGCCGGCAGCACGACCGCCGGCGGCTCGGCGCCGAGCGGGACGTGCGGCCGGTGTGAAAGCCGTTCGAAGGTTCGCACGTCGCGAGCGTGGGTCTGACGCAGCATGAAGGCGCGCAGCGGGACGAACGCGCGGGCCACGAGTTGCGACTGCGTCAGGCGTTTGTGGGCGTAGGGCTGCAGGGCGTCGCGTTCGATCTGCGCGGCAACCGGCGTCATGACGGCAAAGGTGAGGACGAGCGCGAGCGAGGTGAGCGCGGCGTTCGGCGGAAGCGATGGCGCGCCTATGGCGGATCGCACGAGGGACAGGACGATCACGATCCGGACGAACGAGGTCGTCGCGACGATCGCAAACGGCGCCGCCGCGAGCAGCGCGAGCCCGGCGACGACGTCGAGCGGCAACGACGTCGTCGTCACGGCACCTCGCGCCGGCCCACGACTTCGGTGATGCGCACGCCGTAGCGGTCGTCCACCGCCACGATCTCGCCCCGCGCTACCACGCATCCGTTGACGAGCACGTCTATGGGCGCGGACGCGCGGCGGTCGAGGTCGATCACCGTGCCGGCGCCGAGTGCGAGCAACTCCGAGAGCCGTAACGAGCGCCGTCCGAGTTCCGCACACAGGCCGAGCGGAACTTCGAGCAAGAAGCCGAGGTTCGGCGCGTCGTCCTTCACGCCGCCGCTCGCTCCGCGGGACCCTCGACGGCAAACGACGCGCGCCCGCCGCGTTCGCCGCACGTACCGCGCGCAAGTGCGGTCGCGCCGGCGCGCAACGTTCCGCGCACTTCGACCGAACCGGCAAACGGCAGCGTCTGCCCGGGCGCGAGCGATGCTAGCGACGCCACGTCGATCGGATCGCACGCGACCTCGACCCGGCAATCCACTTCGAGGTGGTCCACGTCTTCGAGCGTCAGCGCCGCGCCGGGAACCTCCGGCGGGTCGCTCGCCAGCGCGAACGCCAGCGCCGCGCGCACCGCGCCGGACGTTCGGACTTCGAAATAGGTTCGCACGTCGGCGATCGCACGCTCCGGAGATTCCGGCGTGACCGTGCGGACCGGCCCGCACAGCGGACCGCAGAGCGGCGGCAACACCGCGAGTATGCGCTCGATCGTCGTCCGTTCGATCGTCGAAAGGCGCGGGCCGTCGCCCGGGTCGTCCTCGCGAAACGCCGCGGCCGCCAAGCGCCGCGCATCCAGCGGGCGTACCGCGACGAACGCGTCGCCGTTGCGACCGCGCACGCGATAGACCAAGGCGCCTTCGAAGAGCGTGCGGCGCGCGCCGGCCTCCGGGAGCGCGGGTCCCACGACCTCGGTATCCACGTCGCGGCCAAGCAGCCGCGAAAGATGCTCGCGCACACCGTTGGCCACAAGACACGCAGCGGAAACCGGCAAGCTCGAGCGGCGGACGAATTTCGCGCGGCCATCAACAAAGCGCAGCGCGACGATCACTTGACGATCTCCAACGCAACGCGCTCGAACGAATCGCCGGCGGAGCCGGCGGACCGGAGCGCTTCGAGCGACAGGTACGCTTCTTGCAGGCGAATGACGCTCGCTGCGGGGTCGAGCGCTCCGCGATCGCGCGCGAACGTTTGCAGCAGGCTGAAAGCGCCTTCGCCCGGCAGGCCGGTCGCCGCCGGTGCGGCCGCCGCGTCCGGGGCGGAACCCGCCGGAAACCGCGCGAGCGCGATGCGTCCGACGACGACTCGTTCGACGCGATTTTCTCCGCTGCGCGGATCGACCGCATCGCGCTCGTACGAAAGCGTTCCGTCGGCGTCGATGCGCGCCGCGCTCACGCGTTCCAGCGCAACGTCGACGGGGTCGGCGCGCAGCGGGCCGATGACCGCGGAATCGCCCGAACCGAGGACCGCGGCGCCCGAGCGCGTGCGCAAGGTGCCGTCGGCGAACGCGAATGCGCCGTCGCGCACGTACGCTTGGCCCCGCTCGCTCGAAACGACGAAATAGCTGCCGGCGGGAGCCACGACGCTCAAGGGATCGAGCGCGGGCGCAGGCTGCTGCCCAGCGCGGCTTGCGGGGTCGGCCGGAACAAACCCGGGTTCGTAGAGATGCCGCAGATCGTTTGCGCGACGTTCGATCCGCGTCAGCGCGTCGGCCATCGCGCGCGCGATCACGCCGCGCCTCCCAGCGCCCGCACCGACGCCTGCAAGAGGCTGCCCTGCGCCGCGAGTTCGTGCGCGAGACGCTCGAGCGCCGCTTTGACTGCCTCGAGATGCCGCGCCGAACACAGCGTGACGACGTGAAGCGTCGAGCCGCTGCGACGCATCGCGACGTGGATGCGCGCCGTGCCGAGCTTGATTGAAAACGTGGCCCGCGCGGGAGCCGAGGCAGGCAATCGCACGAGCGTTCGCGCTCGCGGCGACCGCCGGGCGAGCGCATGCGACTCTTCGAGCTGCGTTCCCGCCGCGCGGCCGCGGACGCCCGCCGGCGCGCATCGATCTGCCGGCGCATGAAGCGCCGCCCCTCGACGGGCGGCGGCTCGCTGCGAAGCGGGCTCGCGCGCGTCGGCACTGGGCGACCTACGCGTTTGCCGGCTCTGCGGCGCCGCACCGGCGAGATGCAGGCTGGAAAACCACGCTTGCGAGAGCGACCGGCGATCCACGTACGGTAAGCGTGCCCGCACGACGGCCAAACCGGAATGTTGCTGAAGTTCCATGGTTCACCAACGGTACCGCCTTACCCGTGCCGCGGCCGTAACGCACGTGTTACCGCAGGGTGAACGTCACCGCCGGTTGCGTCCGTCGTCGTAATTTGCGCCGCGTTCGACGTAGAGCGCGTCATCCCTAAGGTCGAAGGTGAAGACGAAATTTTTCAAGACGCCGAGCCCCACGTTACCGGCATCGAAGCGATCCGCCAACGCGCCGCTGGTCGCGAGCATCACGTCGGTCTCGACGTGGTACAGCGGATAGCCTCCGATGTCCAGACGATCGAGCGTACTGCGATACGACGACGCACGGCCGCCGATGCCGAAACTCTGCCGTCCGGTCAGGGTGAAGGGCACGATGCCGCGATGTTTTTCGACGAATGGACGGTACAGCAGCAACTCGGCGGCATTGCCGGTATCCACGATGAAGGACGCCGTCACGTTGCCGTTGAGGGCGAAGCGCGCCTCGGGAAATGCGCGATCGGTTTCAAGCGGCACTCGCGTCCCGCTCGGCTGAAAGGAACCCGGGCGGCCGAACGTCATCGAGGGGCGAATGGGATCGACGCGCACGAGCGCCTCGGCAAAAAACGGATAGCCCAAGATACCGTCGATGCGAAAAGCGCCGCCCGTGGATTGACCGAGATCGAGGGTCGTTACGACGAGATCGTGCAGGCGCCCCGAACCGATGCCGAGTTCCGCGAGGCGAGCGACCTGTAACCCTCCGGTGCGTTGCGCGCCCGATGCTTCGAGCGCGCCTTCGGCGACAAGTCCGGCCTCGCGTGCGACGCGGCGATCGAGCAAGATGTTCTGCGCGCCGCTGTCGAGCAAGAACTCGTAGCGTTTCCCGAGGATCGTCACCGGGACGTACAGGTGACCTTCGCGCGCCGTCAATTGCAGCGTTTCGACGGAAGGCATGTCGATCGTCGTCGTAGCGGGGACGCGGAAGATGCCGGGATCGGTCGCCGCGACGAAGTCGAGCGTCACCGCTTCGACGCGCTGCACCGTATCGAAGGCGTGTACGCCGTCCGAAACGATGCTCTTGAAAGGGAAGCGATGCCCGTCGACGTTGCGCCAATCCGACAGATCGATCGTCGTGCGCCCGTCGTCGTCGTCGTACGCCACGCGCACCGGAAGCCAGGTTGCCGCATCGAGATACACCGTCTGCGGTTCGCCGCCGGGCGCGGCGACCTCGAGCGCGTATGTCGAATGGCCGGCGATTTGGGCCACGCCGCGCGGCGTCACGCTCGCGGGTGCGCGCGCAAAATCTCCGGCGTCGATGAATCGCTCGGTACGTGCGCGGCGTAGCAGCACGCCCTTCAGTTCGCGGACGTTCCCGTCGCTGTTCGTCACCCAGACCCGATCGCCGTGGCGGATCGTCGTTTCGCTGCGCGGGCCCAGGCGCTGTTCGTCGCGCTGGTCCTCGCCGTCGAGCCATGTGTGAAACGTTCCGTTCAGTCCCGCGCCCGCAATCGTTCCTCGCGATTCGAAGTGCGCAACGCGCGCTTTGCCGGCGTCGTCGAGCGCCGCGGCATAATTTCGCAGGATGGCGGTAAGCGGCAGTTGGGTTGCGGGCAGAGCGGGTTGCGGTGCGACCGCGAGCAAGGCCCCGACGAGAACGCTAGCGCGAAGAAAGCCGCCGATATGCCGCCCCGACGCGCTCGACGTACGCGATCGTTTCGCGGAAGGGTGGAATTCCACCGTATCGTTCGACGGCCCCAGGCCCCGCGTTGTACGCCGCGAGCGCCAAACGGACGTTGCCCCCGAACCGTTCGAGAAGATCTCGCAGTAACGACATCCCACCACGCACATTCTGCGCCGGATCGAACGGGTCCGCAACCCCATAGGTCCTCGAGGTTGCGGGCATCAGCTGCATCAGCCCCTGCGCGCCCGCCGGCGAAACCGCCGCGGGATTGCCGTTCGACTCGACCTCGATCACGGCGCGCACCAGCAACGGATCGAGGCTCCGGTCGGGGCGTCGCGCCACGGCTAGCGAAAAGGCGGTGGGGTCGGCGCGACCGTTCGCGCCCTCGATTGCGACGATGCGCCGCTCCGCCGCCGCGACGCCGAGCGGCTCGAGCTTCACGCGCGAAGCCGCTGCGCGAGGTCACGCAGTCGCTCTAACGTTTGGACGATCGGCGTTCCCTGAACGCCGAAGCGAAACGCGTCCAGATCCCCTACGCAGCGCGCGGCTCGCGTAAGCGCGGGGTCCTCGCCCGCGAGACCGGCGGCGCGAAAATCTTCGCTTGCCGCAAGCAGCGCAAGCGCCTGCCGAACCGCCGCAGCCGCCGCCACGACCTCCGGGCCGCTCGCGGCAGCCATAGTGCGGCTCGCACTTGCCAGAACGTCGATCGCGGGAAAGCGGCCGGCGCGCGCGAGTTCGGCCGAAAGGAGGACGTGACCATCGAGATACGATCGCGCTGCGACCGCGAGCGGGTCGCGTTCGTCGTCGCCGTCGGTAAGGATCGAGCACACGAGCGTGATCGAACCCTCGGCCGTTTCGCCGGCGATTTCGAGCAGACCGGCGACGTCGTCCCAGACACCCGCCGCGTATCCGCCGCGGCCGGGCGCTTCGCCGAGCGTGCGCCGCAGGTCGCTCGCCGCCGACGCATAGCGCGCCAGGCTGTCGAGCACCAGCAGCACGTGAAATCCGCGCGAGCGCAGCGCGGCGGCTTGCGCGACGGCGATCTCCGCGGCACGCACGCGCTCCCGCGCCGGGCGGTCCGACGTCGCGCAGACGATCGTCGTGCGTGCGTCGCGGCGCGCAATCCACTGCTGCGCTTCCCGGCCGCGCTCGCCGACGAGACCGATGACGATTGCATCCGCCACGACGCCGCGCGCGATCTCTTCGAGCAATTGGGACTTGCCGCTTCCCGGCGGCCCGAACGTGCCGATGCGCGCGCCACGCCCGAGCGTCAGCAATCCGTCGAGCACGCGGATGCCCGTGCACAACGGGACCGACACCGGCGCTCGCTGCAGCGGCGATACCGGGGCGGGCCGTACCGGATAACGCAATCCGCGCAATGGAGCGCACCCGTCGAGCGGTTCGCCGTAGGCGCCCACGGCGCGACGGACCGCCGCGAATCCCAGCACGAGGCGATCTTCTTCATCCGTCTCCACGCCGTCGCCGACCGCTATTCCCGTCGCGGGTCCGAACGGCACGATCGCAGCGCGGCCTCGCTCGACGCTCGCGACGCTGCCGCGAAGCGGCGGACCGGCGGCACGCCGGATGCGCACGCACGCGCCGACGCACGCCCCGGGAAACGCCGCGACGATCGTTTCGCCCATCGTCCGTACGACGCGCCCCGCCGCGACGGCAATCACGATGCGAGCGCTTCCCGCACCGCGTGCCGCACGCGAATCGCAAAGCGCGCTTCGAGTTCGCCGTCGCAAACCTCGACGATCAGGTCCTCCGCGGCCAGCGAAGGATCCACGCGCACCGGCAAACCCGAAATGCCGGACAACGCCGCGGCATGCGACACGACGAGCGCGACGGGCTCTTCTGCTGCGAAGGCACGGCGCACGCGGTTGGCGATCGTTTGCAGATTCGCAGGCGCAAGCCGCAACTCGCGGCCGAGGACGTCTTGCGCCAGACGTTCTAGGAGCCGGGGCACCGCACGTTCGTACGCTTCGAGCGCGGCGCACCGTGCGAGCAGCAGTTCGTGCGCGAACGCGGCGCGTAATGCTGCTGGCTCCGCGTGCGGGCCCGCAAGCGCCGTTTCGTCGAGCGCCCTTGCGGGATCGCCGCCGGCCGCATCCGTGACTCGCAGGGCGCTTGCGAGCGACATGAACTCACGCACGCTGCACGAGCGTCTCGAAGTCGGGAGCGACAGGCGCGACGGCGCGCTGCATGCGACGCACGATTGCCGCACGCTCCTCGAGCGAATACATGTCGAGAACGGCGGCTGCGGTCGCCGCCGGCAGCGCACTGATGATCGCAGCAGCCGTGTGCGGGGGCTCGTCGCGCAAGACGCCGCGCACTTGCGCCGGAGCGTATGCCGCGATCGCGCGCGCGGTTTGCAAGGCCGTCGTGCGATCCGCAAACGCTTCGAGCGCGCGCGCGAGCGGCAGCGCGCCGTGGCGGATCGCCGCCAGCGCGATGAGAGCGAGGAAACCGAGCGGTACGAGCCGGGCCGCGAGTCCGAACAACGACCAAAGCGGCGAAGGCAATGCGGCCGCCTTGCGTGCAAAGGCGACCTCTTCGACGCGCAGCGTATCGCGCGACGGCACGATCCCGAGGGCGGCCGTTGCCAGCGATACGATGGCTCGCTTGTCGAGGCCGCGCGCCGCATCTACCGCGACCGCAACCGACAAGCGCTGAACCCGGCCGGCGGGAACCTCGGTGCGCTCCTCCCGCACGTCGCTGCCGCGATCTTCGTCCGCGCGCGTTTTCGAATACTTCTTCTTGTCGCCCGCGTACCGCTCGTCGAGCGACGTGCGGGCGAGCGGGGCGCCGGCAAGCGGCGCGCGGCGAACGTCGTACAGGCGGCGCGTACGCGCATCCGTTTCCACGCGAACGCGCACGATCGTCGCGCCTGCGCCGAACGCTTCGTCCAACACCGACTGCAGCGAGGATTGCAGTGCGCTTGCTTCGTCGCCGGCCTTGCGCTCGTCACCCAGGGCCGTTCCGCGATCGTCGACGATTGCGACGCGCTTGGGATCCAGGCCCGAAACGCCTCCCGCCACAAAACGCCGAATGCCGTCTACCGCTTGCGCCGACAAGCGCGCACCGGGCTTCAACGCGATGCGAACGCTTGCGGTCGGCGGGCTCGAGGCTTCGTCGGCAAAGGCTCCCGAGCGTCCCGGCGCGACGACGACCTGGGCATCTTCGACGCCGTCGATGCCGCGCAATCCGGCGGACAAGTCGCCAGCCAAACCTTCGCGCTGCGCCGCGTCCAGCAGCGATTGCGGCAGGAGCGGGTTTGCTTTCGCGAGCGCTTCGGCCGAATCGGGGCGATGCGGATGCGGGACCCCTGCCAGCGACAGTCGCAGAAGCAATTCGTTCCGGCGCCGCGCGTCCACGCGCACGTTGTCGGACGACGCGACGAACGTCACGTTCCACGCGGCGAGCCGCTCGACGACTTCGTTCAATTGCTCGGCGCGCAGCGGCGCCGCGAACATCGCGACCCGTGCATCGCGTCGAAGCGCTCCCGCACATGCCGCCGCCAGTACGACGGCTGCGACGACGACGGCCAGCAGGATGCGACCGCGCGCCGAAAGAGATCGCCAGCGCTCGAGCAACGAAACCATGCGTCACACTTGCATTCCGAGCACGGTGCTCAATGCTTGCGCCGCGCGCGACACCGCGGAGGCAGCGATCGAGAGCGCGATGTCCGCTTGCGCGCGCTCGACGACCATTTCTTGCAATCCGCCGCGGCCGCTCGCAAATGCGCGCTCCGCCGCGTCGGCGCGACGCAACGATTCTCCGGCGGCATCGAGGGCGCGCGCGAACGCGCCGCCGAAATCGCCGCCGCGAGATTCCAGCGCAGGGGCAGCGTCCGGCACGGACGCCGCTGCGCCGGGCAAGAGCGGCGTGACCGTCACGGCCGCCCCACGTCGATCGTACGCTCGGCGAGCCGCTTACCGAGGTCGAACACCGTTGCGTTCGCCTCGTACGCGCGCTGCGCGTTGAGGACTGCCACCATCTCGGCGATCGCGTTCGGTTCGACCCCGGGCTCGTTCGCGGTGCCCAGAAAGCGCACCGTTCCCGGAGTTGCCGGACCTTCTTCGATCTCGCCGTCTTCTGCGAACGGCAGGGCATCGTCGCCGGCAAAGCTCTCGGACTCATCGGGAGTGACGGAAAAGCGCGGGACCAGTCGTTCGAAGCGACCGTCGGTCGCTTCGGCCGCTGCCACGTTGCGGGCGGCGACGTCGAGGGCGGCCCGCTGCGCCTCCATGCCCGCGGCCGCCACGGCGAGTACCGAAAACTCGCTCGAACTCACGAGCCGGCCTTGGCCG
>JACRTZ010000017.1 GCA_014304965.1 Vulcanimicrobiota bacterium
CGCGGCCTCCGATACACCGCGACGCGCATAGCGCCGATCGCGTGCAGGGCTCCCAAATCTTGGGCGCGCAGGACGTGACCCGGGCCGACAACCATGTCCCCCGCCCGTACGTCCTCACCGACCGCGATCGCGTTCTCGCCCCGGCCGACGGCGCGCAGCACTTCGATGTCCGTACCGCGCAGGTTGGTTTGCTCGACGATCACGACGGCATCGGCGCCCGGCGGCAGCATCGAGCCCGTGTGCACGCGGATCGCCGCGCGTTCGGGCAGCGCTCCGCGGGCGACCGCGCCCATCGGGACCTCACCAGCCAAGCGCAGGTAGGCCGGGGCGGCATCCGAGGCCCCGAACGTCTCGGCGGCGCGAACGGCAAAGCCGTCCATCGCCGAACGCGGGAAGGCCGGCAGCGGCCCGTCCACACGGATCGCGGCGAACGTCACCCTGCCCAGCGCACGCTCGGCCGGCACGGTTTCCGAACCCCCGAGCGGGGCCAAACGCGAGGCCAAGGCCGCGAATGCGTCCCCTGGGGAGCGGACCGTGAAAAGCTCGTTCAGTGCGTCAGCCTCGGCAGTTTTGGGGTATGTGCGGGGGGCAGGCGAGCGTCGCGCCTGTGGGTAAACCGATTTCCCTTCGCTCGGAGGACCTGTCCATTCTTACGCTGCCCGAATCCGCAAGCCAACGACTTCGCCGCGACCTCGACGCTCTCGGCCTGGGACGCGCGAACGTTTTCCGGAATCTGTCCGTGGCCGAGCTGTACGAGCACGCGCTTCGGCGCGGCGAGGCGGAATTAGCCGCCGACGGCCAGCTTTGGGTCGAT
Source organism: Vulcanimicrobiota bacterium (assembly GCA_014304965.1). Taxonomy (GTDB): domain Bacteria; phylum Vulcanimicrobiota; class Vulcanimicrobiia; order Vulcanimicrobiales; family Vulcanimicrobiaceae; genus Cryoxeromicrobium; species Cryoxeromicrobium davisii. Next base: position 815 of record JACRTZ010000017.1, read on the forward strand.
ACGGGCGAGCACTCGGGGCGGTCACCGAAAGATAAGTTTTTCGTCCGCGAACCGGGCAGCGAACACCACATCGACTGGAACGAGGGCAACCAGGCCATCGACCCGGCGCGCTTCGACGCGTTGTTCGACCGGGTTGCCGCCTACCTGAACGAGCGCGATCTCTATTGCCTCGACACCTACGTCGGCGCGGATCCGCGCTACCGTTTGCCGGTGCGCGTGCTGACCGAGGCGGCCTGGCACAATCTCTTCGCACGGCATCTCTTCATCACGCCGGCGCAGCCGCCCGATGAATTCTCGCCGGAATTCACCGTCATCAACGCGTGCAATTTCTCGGCGGAGCCGGCGCGCGACGGAACGCGCAGCGGCACGTTCATCTTCGTGAACTTCGCGAAGCGCATGGTGCTGATCGGCGGCACGCGCTATGCCGGCGAAACGAAGAAGTCCGTCTTCACGATCATGAACTACCTGATGCCGCTGCGCAACGTGCTGCCGATGCATTGTTCGGCAAACGTCGGGCAAGACGGCGCCACCGCGATCTTCTTCGGACTCTCCGGCACCGGAAAAACGACGCTTTCGGCCGATGCAAACCGGCCGCTGATCGGCGACGACGAACACGGCTGGTCGAACGACGGCGTGTTCAATTTTGAAGGCGGCTGCTACGCGAAGGTCATTCGCCTGTCGCAGGAAGCCGAACCCGAGATCTGGTCGGCGTCGCATCGCTTCGGCACCGTCCTCGAGAACGTCGTCATGGATCCCGTGACGCGCAAACTCGATCTGGACTCGGCGGTCAAGACAGAGAACACGCGCTCGGCCTATCCGATCGACTTCAACCCGAACGTCGTGCCCGAATTGATGGGCGGGCATCCGACTGCCATCGTCATGTTGACGGCGGACGCCTTCGGCGTCTTGCCGCCGATCTCGCGCCTGACGCCCGAACAAGCGATGTACCATTTCCTCTCCGGTTATACGGCGAAAGTCGCCGGCACCGAGCGGGGGCTGACGGAACCGACCGCAACCTTCTCGACGTGTTTCGGCGCGCCGTTCATGGTCCATCATCCGACGGTGTACGCAAAACTGCTCGGCGACCGGATCGCGCACCACAAGGTCGACTGTTGGCTCGTCAACACTGGCTGGACCGGCGGCGTCGCCGGCATCGGCAAACGCATGGCGATCGCGCACACGCGCGCGATGCTCAACGCCGCACTCGCCGGCAAACTCCGCGACGTCGCGTACGAGCGCGAGCCGTTTTTCGGCCTCTCGATTCCGAACAGCGTGCCCGACGTGCCGTCCGAAGTCCTTAATCCGCGCAACGCCTGGGCGGACAAAGCCGGCTACGATGCGCAGGCCAAGAAACTCGCCGGCCTGTTCGCGGAAAACTTCAAGCGCTTCGAAGCGCAAGCGAGCGACGGCGTCAAGGCAATCGCGATCAAGCCGTAAAGATCTTCAGAGTCCGCCAAGAAGCTCGCGGCGGTGCATAATTGCGCCTAATGTGGTACAATTATGGCAAATCCGCTCCGAGCGAGGGCAGCCCACTATGTCTACAGCCGCCGGCGCGCCTGCGCCCGAAGAGTCCGTCCTTGACGCACTTCGCGTGAACGTCATCGTAGGCCGCGCACGAACTGGACTCTCCCAGTCGGAGCTCGCGGAGCGGGCAAACGTTTCACGCCAAACCGTTTCGCGCATCGAGCGCGCCGCGACCGACGTAGGGATCGAGGCCGTCGAGCGAATCGCGCGCGCGCTGGGTACGACCGTAGGCGCATTAGTCGCTCCCGTGGGCACTCATATCGTAGATGACGACGAGCTCGCTCGCCGCGCCGTCGAGCCGCGCGACGACTATATTCAGGCCCGCGCCGTTCTTCGTGCCATAGATGAAGCGGCCGGGCTAGTCGACGGGCGCGACCTCAAGCGCTTTAGCCGGGCCGGACGCCCGACGCTATCGCGTTGAACTGCATCCGGACGTCGCAAAGACGATCACCGCCCACAGCGGAGCCGAAGCCAACGTTTTCCGTCCATCGATCGGTAAATTAATCGACAACCTCGCGATCAATCCGAAGCAATATCCCAAGAAACAAGGAAAGTTGAAAACGGCTCGCGCCGCTCCGCTACACTATTCGGATGGCGTTACCTGGCGCGCCGTCTACATCGTCGACGACGCGGCGCGTACTGTGTTCGTCATCGCACTCGGCCCGCACGACACGGCCTACCAGCAAGCGGTTCGTCGAATATGAAGCGTAGTTTCTACGAACCCATCACCTTGACGACTATGCGTTTGCGGCGCATCCCGTCGAATTCGCCGTAGTGCACGCGCTCCCAGGGGCCGAGGTCGAGCTCCCCGTTCGTAATCGGTAGCGTCACCTGGTGGCCGAGCAGCATGCGTTTGAGATGCGCGTCGGCGTTGTCTTCGCCGGTCGCGTGATGCTTATAGCCCGGCTTCGCCGGCGCGAGTTCTTCGAGCCAGGTCATGATATCCTACCAAAGCCCCGACTCGTGATCGTTCACAAAGATGCTTGCCGTGATGTGCATTGCGCTCACCAGCACCATCCCATCGTCGACCTTCGAATCGGCGATAATCTTCGCGACCTTGTCCGTGATGTCGAGGATGGCGTAGCGTTCGGCGGTCGTGATCGACAGATAGCCAGTGTGCGTTTTCACTTCGCCCGCTTCCAGGACCGTGGCGCTAGGACTTTTTCAACTCGCAGGTTGTCGACCAGAACGAACTGCCGTTCGTGTTCAAGCCGATCGTCGGCCCGGGGAGCAGGTGCGCGTGGTAAGGTTTGAGCGAACCGCTCAGAAACACGATCTTCCTCGACGGCTCGATTCGAAACGTGCCGTGGGTTCCCGCGCTCTCATACGAATTGGCGCCCGTCACGTGCATGTCCATGAACGTGTAGTGGCCGCCCGCGAAACATTCGTACTTGCCGGGGACGAGCTTGTCGTTCGTTTCGGCGCTTCCGCCGGCGGCGTGAAGCATCCAGAAAATATAGTAATGCTCCTCGCCGTTCAAGTCGAGTTTGACCTTGCAGATGTTCGAGCTCGAGCCGCGTCCGACCACGACCCCGGCCTTCCCCGACGCATCCGAGACGTGGCGGCCCACCGAGCACTCATTCTCGGATTTGAAAGCCTCGGCGCTGGCCGGAACGTTTGAGGCGCCGAACACGGCCAATGCAAAAAGAGGCGCCACAAGAAAACGCATGGTGCACCATACCCGCAATGATGTAAGCCAACCTTCGGAGGGAGCACGGCGCGGGTGCCGTACGCGGCCACGGTGAGGTGCGGTTGATGACGGAACAAAGAACGGTCGGGGTCGTCGGGGTCGGGCGAATGGGCGCGAACATGGCGCGGCGGCTGCGCGAAGCCGGGTATCCCGTCACCGCCGTCTTCGACGTTGATCGCGACGTCGCGACAATCGTGGCGGCCGAACTCGGCGCGTTGGCGGCGGAGACATTGGCCGGCGTAACGGCGTCGGCCGACACGATTCTGACGGTGGTCAGCGACGACGCAGCGATGGAGGCGATCTTCGCCGAGCGCGGCGACTCGCTGCTCGCCGGCGCGCGCGGCAAACTCTTCGTCAACTGCGCGACCATTTCGCCGCACGTGCACGTCGAAGTCGAGCGCCGCGCCGCCGCGGCGGGCGCCGCGAGCATCGAAGCCTGCATGGCGTCGTCTATCTCGCAGGCCCGCGACGGCACGCTCTACCTGATGATCGGCGGACGCAGGGACGCCTTCGAGCGCGCGCGTCCGATGCTTGACAAGATGAGCGTGGCGCTACGCTACGTCGGTCCGGCCGGCAAAGCCGCGGAAGTCAAAGCGCTCGTCAACATGGTGATGAACTCGAACACGGCCGCGCTTGCCGAAGGGCTCGGGTTGGGCGCCGCGCTCGGGCTCGACCTTGCGATGTTGAGCGAGATCTTCGCGCAGACCGGCGCCAATTCGCGCGTGCTCGAAACCGACGGAATGGACATGGCGGCGCGCGAACACGACTGCTTCTTCTCCGCAGCGCACGCCGCGAAAGATTCCGGGATCGCCCTCGACCTCGCTCGCGAACGAGGCGTTGCCGTCCCGATCGCCGCCGCCACGAAAGCGCAGTACGATCGCATGGTCGAGCTCGGCATGGGCGATCTCGACAAGTCAGGCATCGCCGAACTGACCTTTCCGGGACGCGCCGGCGCCTGAAACCGAAGGACGCAAGGCCGTTTTGAGGTAGCGTGGCCCTCCTTTTTGAACCATTGACGCTGCGCGGCATCACGCTGCGCAACCGCATCGCCGTTTCGCCGATGTGCGAGTATTCGAGCACCGACGGCTTCGCGAACGATTGGCACCTCGTGCATCTGGGGAGCCGCGCGGTGGGCGGCGCAGGTCTCGTGCTCACCGAGGCCGCCGCCGTCGAAGCCGCCGGGCGCATCAGCCCGCAAGATCTCGGCATTTGGCGCGACGACCATGTTGCGAAGCTCGCGCAAATTGCAGCGTTCATTCACGCGCATGGCGCGGTCGCCGGCGTTCAACTCGCGCACGCCGGCCGAAAAGCGAGCGTCGCGCGTCCGTGGGAAGGCGGCGCGCCCCTCGCCCCGGACGAGGGCGGCTGGCGGCCGATCGTCGCGCCGAGCGCAATTCCGTTTCTCGATCACGGGCCGTTGCCGCACAGCTTGGGCGTTGCCGAGATTCGCGGCCTCGTCAATGCCTTCGCGCGCGCCGCGGACCGCGCGCTGACGGCGGGTTTCCGGGTGGCTGAAATCCACGCCGCGCACGGATATCTCATCCACGAGTTTCTATCACCGCTCGCGAATCAACGCGACGACGCCTACGGCGGCACCCTCGCGAACCGCACGCGTTTCTTACGCGAGATCGTGAGCGCCGTGCGGACCGTCTGGCCCGAGCGTCTTCCGCTGCTCGTGCGCATTTCGGCAAGCGATTGGACCGACGGCGGTTGGACGCCCGGCGACTCCGTCGCGCTGACGCGCGAACTCGTCCCGCTCGGGGTGGATCTTGTGGATTGTTCGTCCGGCGGCATCGTTCCGGGCGTGACGATTCCGGCGGATCCCGGCTATCAAGTCGACTTCGCCGCGAAAGTGCGGCGCGAAGGCGGCCTCCCGTCGGGCGCGGTAGGCATGATCACCGAAGCCGAACAAGCCGAAACAATTTTGCGCAACGGCGAAGCCGATCTGATTCTCCTCGCGCGCGAGTTGCTACGCGATCCCTACTGGCCGCTGCACGCCGCGCAGGCGCTCGACGTCGAGGTTTCTTGGCCCGACCAATACCAGCGCGCCAAGCCGCCGTCGCCGACGACGGCGCGTTAGGGCTATTTGTAGGCGGCGATTCCGGTTAACGCTTCGCCCAGAATCAGGGTGTGAATCTCGCTCGTGCCTTCGTACGTGAGCACGGACTCGAGGTTGTTCATGTGGCGGATTATCGGGTACTCGAGCGTGATGCCGCTCGCCCCGAGGATCGTGCGGGCCTCGCGGCAGATTGCAAGCGCCTCGCGCACGCTGTTGAGTTTTCCAAAACTGACGTGTTGCGGTGTAATCTTGCCGTCGTCTTTCATACGGCCGAGGTGCAGCGCGACGAGCTGGCCCTTCTGCAATTCGAGCATCATGTTGACGAGCTTCTCTTGCGTCAACTGAAACGCACCGATCGGCTTGTCGAATTGAATGCGCGTCTTCGCGTATTCGAGGGCGGTTTCGTAACAGGTGCGGGCCGCGCCGAGTGAGCCCCACACGATGCCGTAACGCGCTTCGCTCAGGCACGCGAGCGGCCCCCGCAGACCGCTGACGTTCGGTAACACGGCGTCGGCCGGTAAACGCACGTCCTCGAAAACTAATTCCGACGTGACCGAGGCGCGCAGCGAAATCTTGCGCTCGATGTCGTTGGTACGAAAACCCTTTGTGCCGCGCGGAACGAGGAACCCCCGGACCGCCCCGCTGCGATGCCCGTCTTCGGGATCGGTGCGCGCCCACACGACGGCGACGTCGGCGATGCCGCCGTTCGTAATCCAGGCCTTGCCGCCGTTGAGCACGTAATCGCCGCCCGAGCGGCGCGCGGTGGTGCGCATGCCCGCGGGATCCGAGCCGAAATCCCATTCGGTCAAACCGAAACAGCCGACGGCTTTGCCGCTCGCCATGCGCGGCAGCCACTCGTTCTTCTGTTCCTCGGAGCCGAACGCGTAAATCGCGTACATCGCGAGCGAACCTTGCACCGAAACGAAACTGCGAATCCCGCTGTCGCCGGCTTCGAGTTCCAAGCAGGCCAGTCCGTACGCAACGGCGCTCGCGCCCGCGCAACCGTAGCCTTCCAGGTGCATGCCGAATAAGCCAAGGTCGGCGATCTCGGGAATCAATTCGCGCGGAAAACGGCCTTCGTCGAACCAGGTACCGATGTTCGGCTTGATGCGATCGTTGACAAACGAACGAACGGTGTCGCGCACGAGCCGCTCGTCGGGCGAAAGCAGCGCGTCGAGATTGAGAAAGTCGAGCGGGTTCGGTGCCGCGACCACGCCATTACTCGTTTTCACGCCGATCCTTTCGTTTCGCGCGCGACCGCGAAGGGCGAAAACGCCTGCACGGTCGGCATCATCTGCAGTGCATTGATATTAACGTGTGGAGGGCGCGTCGCGACCCAATGAACGGCGTCGGCAATGTCTTCCGGCTGCAGCGGCTGCGTGCCCTCATAGACCTTCGCCGCCTTCGCCTCGTCGCCGCCGAAGCGGACTTTCGAAAACTCGGTGTTGCCCGACAGACCGGGCGCAACGTCGGTCACGCGCACGCCGGTCCCGAGCAAATCCGCGCGCAGATTCAAGCCGAACTGGTGAACGAACGCTTTGGTCGCGCCGTAGACGTTGCCGCCGGGATACGGAAACTCGCCCGCGACCGACCCGATGTTGATCAGGTGCCCGCGCTTGCGTTCGACCATGCCCGGCAAAAGCGCGCGCGTGCAGTGGACGAGCCCGCTGATGTTGGTCGCGATCATCCGATCCCAGTCTTCGAGGCTCGCGCGGTGCGCGGGTTCGAGACCAAGGGCGAGGCCCGCGTTATTGACGAGCACGTCTACTTGTGCGAAATCTTTGGGGAGTGCGGACAGCAAGCCGTCCACGGCCACGGGATCGGTAACGTCGAGTGCGTACGGCAGCACGTTCGCGCCTAATTCGTCGCGCAGTGCGTTGAGGTTCTCCAGCCGCCGGCTCGCCGCAATCACGCGCCAGCCGTCTTTGGCAAACGTGCGGACGATGGCCGCGCCGAAGCCGACGCTCGCGCCCGTGACGAGGATCGTCGAAGGTGTGGACGTCACGATCTATCGCTTCAGGACGCGTTCGAGCTTGGCGAACAGCGCGTCCATCGAGCGGGAGTGGGCGTCTTCTAGGCGCCGCCAGAAAAGGCGGCCTTCGGTATCCGACAGCGTCGCGACGATCCGGTGCGAGAGCTTCGTCTTCTTCTCGTCGGCCGCCAAATAGAAACCGTGCGTCCCGTCCACGCCTTCGTTTTGAAAGCGCCAGACGATCCGTTCTTCGGGCACCGCCTCTTCGAGAAGGGCATGCACGCCGCTGTGCCATTCCTCGGTGCGGCCGGGAGTCAGCGGGCCTGGACTGCGCATGAACGGCTGGGATGCGAACGGCCAAATCGCGTCGCCCGACGTCCCCATCTCGGCGAGGAGTTGATACATCCGGCGGCGCGTTCCGGAAAAGCTGCGTTCGTGGACCACCTCGAGCGGAATCGGCATCCCCGCGATGTTCGCGCGCACCGGCCTATTCCATCCGTCGCCGCCGCCAGGCGATGAGGGCCGCGGCGAGCGTGCCCAGGGCGACGAACATCGCTACGTCGTCCAGTGCAAAGACGGAATCGCCCAGAACCCCGGCGAGCGGCAACGCCAACAGTGTTTCGAGGGCGTAGGTGGCCCCAATGAGCGCGTAGGCCGCAGTCCATACGAAGTACCACGGAAACAGTAAGGGCGTGAGGGCGGGGTAGAGCCAGCCGGCGACGTGCGAGAACCGCTGACGGAAAAGCGCGAGCGCCGTTGCGGCGAGGGCGAGCGCGGCAGCCGCGAGTTTCGCAAGCGTCGTGAGGACGCCCACACCGTGCTCGCGAGAACGCGCGCTGAAGAGTAGCCCTTCAAGGTATGGTGCGCCCCCGATTAGCCACGATGCGGCCAAGCAGAGCGCGACCGCCGCCGCCGCGTAGGCGAGCCTGCGGCGGGGATTTCCGGTGAATGCGAACACGACAAGCGCCACCGCCAGGAACGGCAGCTTTACGAGGCCGGCCGCCGCAACCAGGACAATCGCAAGCCACGGAAGCTTCCGCCGCAGTGCGAGTAGCCCACCCAGCGCGAGCGCCACCGCGAGCAGATCGTTGTGTGCGTTCACGACGAACTGCAGCCACAGCATCGGGTTGAGAAAAATTGCCCAGCGCACGGCGCGACCGCTTCCGAGCGCCGACGCCAGCGCCCCGGTCGCGACGATCAGCAGCGCCCCGAGCACGCGAAGCGCAAAGATCTTGGTCCAGAACGTGGGCGCGAGCGCGACGATGGCCGCGTTGAATCCGACCCAGACCGGTCCGTAAATCGTCGGCCGAATCGGGTAGTGCGCGAACACCGTTGCGTATTGTCCGTGGAAAAAATGGAGCGGACGATCGAACGGGTGCGCGCCGAGCATGCCGATGCCGACGTAACCGAAAACGTCGCCCGATGTGACGACTGGCGACCACAACGAAAGGCCGGCGAGCACCGCGGCTGCCGCGCACAGGATGACGCGCACGCCCCGCGTTCGCGCGGGCGATACCGCAGCCGAAACGAGCGCGAAGAGTGCGACCGTCTGCGCGGCGACGAGCCCTAAGGCCTCGAACGAAAGCCAGCGATGCAACGGCCCGAACGGGTAGGCGTCGTCCACGAAGTGGAACGGAAACGCCGCAAACCAGCCCGCGCGCGAACCGTCGTGCGACGACTGGTAGTCGAACAGCGCGAGTTGCAGGCCGTACGCACCGACGAGCGTCAGCGCCGCGAAGGCGGCACCGCGGGTGCTGACGCGCAGCGTGCGAAGACGCGGCCACGCACGCGCGCCCCCGCGATACTGCAACCCCGCCCTTTCCCAAGCGAACGCGAACGCGGCCGCGAGAAAGAGCGGGCTCATGCGCGCATGCGCGAGATCAGAGCGCTGCTAGGCTTTGAGTTCGATGTCCACGCCGGCGGGCAAGTCGAGGTGCATCAATGCATCCATCGTCTTCGGCGAGGCCTGGAGAATGTCGATCAGCCGCTTATGCGTGCGCATCTCGAAATGCTCGCGGCTCTTCTTATCCACGTGCGGTGAACGGTTGACGCAAAACCTGTTGATCTCGGTCGGCAACGGAACGGGCCCGCTGACGAACGCGCCGGTGCGCTTGGCCGTGTCGACGATCCGCTCGGCAGACTGGTCGAGAACCTTGTGGTCGTAGGCTTTGAGCCGGATGCGAATCTTCTGTTTGGCCATGGTCTAGTTAATCCTTACAGTGAGAGCAATTTCGCCGCAGGGCGAGGAGGCAAGGCCGACGTGTACGCGGTTAATACATGAGGCCGCAGCCGACGAAGCCATGTGGCGAAAGGGCCTCACTCGTTAATTGACGTGACGACGCCGGCGCCGACGGTGCGGCCACCCTCGCGGATGGCAAAGCGCAGGCCTTCTTCGCACGCGATCGGCGTGATCAGTTCGACGTCCATCTGCACGTTGTCGCCCGGCATGACCATCTCGACGCCTTCCGGCAGCTTGATGGTACCGGTCACGTCGGTCGTGCGGAAGTAGAACTGCGGACGGTAGTTTGCGAAGAACGGCGTGTGGCGGCCGCCCTCTTCTTTTGAGAGGACGTACACTTCGGCTTTGAACTTCGTATGCGGCTTGATCGAGCCCGGCTTCGCGAGCACTTGGCCGCGCTCGATGTCGGTGCGCTCGATGCCGCGCAGCAGCACGCCGATGTTGTCGCCGGCGATGCCCATGTCGAGCAGCTTGCGGAACATCTCGATGCCGGTGACAACCGACTTGCGCGCCTTTTCGTTGAGACCGACGATTTCGATTTCTTCGCCGACCTTGACCTGACCGCGCTCGACGCGGCCCGTGCCGACCGTGCCGCGGCCGGTGATCGTAAACACGTCTTCGACCGGCATGAGGAACGGCTTGTCGATCGCGCGTTCGGGCGTCGGGATGTAACTATCGACTGCGTCCATCAGGGCAAAGATCGGATCGGCATCTGGGTCGCCGCGCTTGCCGCTCGAGTTGAGCGCCTTGAGGGCCGAGCCTTTGACGACCGGGACGTCGTCGCCGGGATACTCGTACTTGCTGAGCAGTTCGCGAACTTCGAGTTCGACCAGTTCGAGCAACTCCGCATCGTCAACCATGTCGACTTTGTTGAGGAAGACGACGATGTACGGCACGCCGACTTGGCGCATGAGCAAAATGTGCTCGCGCGTTTGCGGCATGGGGCCGTCGGTCGCGGACACGACCAGGATCGCGCCGTCCATCTGCGCGGCGCCCGTGATCATGTTCTTGATGTAGTCGGCGTGACCCGGGCAGTCGACGTGCGCGTAGTG
>JACRTZ010000182.1 GCA_014304965.1 Vulcanimicrobiota bacterium
CGCTCGTTGTACTCTTTGCAAAACGCCATGATGTTGAGCGAGTACGGTCCCAGCGCCGGGCCGACCGGCGGGGCCGGGGTGGCCTTACCGGCTTGCAATTGCAAGCCGATCGTTCCAACGACTTTCTTAGCCATGATCTCCTAGCGATTGCCCGAAGGCAGTCTGCCCCTGGAAACGCGCCGGGCTGGGGTCGGGCGAACGGCGCAACCTGGGAATCATACACGGTCCGGGAGTCCCAGACAAGCACCTTTTCCGCCCGCCGTGCTACGACGCCCGAGATGCCTCGGTGCCTCGCCGCGGCCAGGAGCTCCCGGAACCCGTCGAGGAAGCGGTTCGAGTGAAGTATTTCGCCCTGCTCTACGACGTCGTGGATGATTACGTGGAGCGCCGCGCGGCCTTTCGCGACGAACATCTTGGGCTCGGACGCGAGGCCGTCGCCCGCGGCGAGATCGTCCTCGGCGGCGCGTTCAGCGATCCGGCGGACACGGCTCCGATCGTCTTTCGCTGCGAGGATGCCTCGACGGCCGAAAACTTCGCCCGCAACGATCCGTACGTCAAGAACGGCCTCGTCAAGCAGTGGCGCGCGCGGCCTTGGAACGTGGTTACCGGCACCGCCCACTCGGAGTAACGAGCGCTCAGCGCAGAAAATAACGCCGCCGGATGATTGCTCACCTGGCGGCATACGATTGGCCTTTAGGGTCTCGCTACGCTAATGCGCCGCCGGAGATGACCGGCACGCCGGCGGTGGCTGCGTGGCGTGCGCGAAGCTGCAAGAACCAGCGTAATTGCGCGAGCGATTGCACGTGTGCGCCCCACACGAATCCGAGGAAGGCGACCGGCAGCAGCACGACGCCGAGCCAGGGCACCATCGCCGCAATTGCCGCTGGGATACCGAAGGCGATACAAAGCGCGATCGTCACGACGATACTCACGAGGATCAGAAACAGAAAGGTTTCCCAGAACTGTCCCGTCGTCACGTTCCACGAATCTTTGAGCGGCCGATCAAATGGAACCGGACCATCGGTAGTCGCGTATGCCCAGATCGTTTGCGACAGCTTGACGCCGACCCATATCCCCGGAATTAAGAACGCCATCCCCGCAATTCCGCTTGCCAAAGCGACCACGATGCCCAATCCCAGCAGCGTGAAAAAGACCCCGACGCTCATGCGGAATGACGGATTGGCCGTGCGCACGACCGCCGGGAAAATCCAGAAGGCCGCGAGCGCGCCGAACATCTCGGGAATCGAAAACCCGAATGACGCTCCGCTCATGGTCGTGCCGGTGGTGACGCCCGAGACAGACGTCGTCGTCGCCGGGACGCTCGGCAAAAACGGAAGCAACAAGCCGCCGATCGCACACAAAATCGCCATCACGACGTATACCCGCTGACGCGAGCGGAGCAACGGTAGCGCGTCTTTGAACGCGCTGGAAATGATTTCGCCCACGGCAACCTCCTCGAAGAGTGGTTGCTTGGCCCTACGTCGGCGCTTGCTTGCTTACCTGCGCCCTGCTAAACCTTTTCGATCTGGTAGAACTCGAGCTCGACGGGCGTTTCGCGGCCGAAGATCGAGATGAGTGCTCGAACCTTTTCTTTTTCGGGCTGGATCTCGTCCACGATGCCGGTGAAGTCGAAGAACGGGCCGCTGGTGACTTTGACCCGGTCGCCCTTGGCGAAGTCGATCTTGAGCTTGGGCGTCTCGATGCCCATCTGCTTGAGAATCGTTTTGACTTCTTTGTCTTGCAACGGCACGGGCTTTTCGCCCGATCCCGGCGAGCCGACGAAGCCCGTGACGCCCGAGGTATTCCGCACGACGTACCAGGACGAGTCGTCCATGTCCATCTCGACGAGCACGTAACCCGGAAACACTTTTTTCGGCGTGATCTTGCGCTTGCCGTCCTTGAACTCGACTTCATCTTCCATCGGAACGAGCACGCGAAAAATCTTATCCTGCATGTTCATCGAATGGATGCGGCGCTCGAGATTCGCCTTGACTTTATTTTCGTAACCCGAATACGTGTGGATCACGTACCAGCGGCGGCGCTCGTCTTTCTTGGACGGCGCGGTCGGCGGCGGGGCCGGCGCTTCGGCCGCGGCCTCGACGGGTGCGGTGGCCTCCTCGGAAACGGCGACGCCTTGCGGCGTGCCGTCTTCTAGCGGCGCTGCATCTTGCGGCGTTTCGGGTGAAATCAGATCGGTTTCCATACTCACTTGTAGTGTTGAAGGCCGCCGAATATCCAGCCGAACAATTCGTCGACCGAATACGTGTACAGGCCGATAATCGCGACGAGCGCGATCGTCAAGATCGTGGCCGACACCCATTCCTGACGAGACGGCCAGGTGACGCGGCGCATCTCGGACACGAGACCGCGAAAAAACGCTTCCGTGCGCGCGGTGCGCTGCGTTCGTTCCGGTGGCGTTGGCCTGTTCATCTACGAAATGCTCCCCGAATGAAGTTGGCAGGGCGGACAGGACTCGAACCTGCAACCGACGGTTTTGGAGACCGCAACTCTACCAATTGAGCTACCGCCCTCTGTTCTTTGCCGTCCCTTTTGTGTCATGACTTCGTCGCTACGCGAAGCTACTTGGTCTCTCTATGCGAGCGGTGGCAGCGGCAGAACCGGCAATACTTTTTCAGTTCTAGCCGATCCGTCGTCTTGGATTTGTTCTTTTGCGTGTTGTAGTTGCGGCGCTTGCATTCTTGGCAAGCCATCACGACCATCACGCGCGTCTCTTTTTTTGCCATCGTCCTTCCCGGGGCCACAGCGGAACATAAAGAAAACGGACCCGCAGCCCGTCAAATGCGATAATACCACACGAGGCCGCCCCCTGGGAAGGCCCCCCGTCTCAGGTCGGAGCGCCCGGCGGAGCCTCCCCGACAAAAGCGGCCGGCAGCGTGCTCATGATGAGTAAGAAAGATGCCCTTGGGCCGCCCCTCAAGCCAGGTATAGCCGGGCTCCGTTAAGACGCAACGTGCGACGCCTGTCATCATGCGCGGGCCTGAGAACGTGCGCCCGGGCCGATTCGAACGGCCAGCCTGAGGCTTAGGAGTCCCCCGCTCTATCCAATTGAGCTACGGGCGCGCAACCTGTCCGCTAATTTGACGAACCATTTTGCGCTTCCCGGCGCTTCTCGAATCCGACAGTCAAGACCGCGACGTCGTCGGGTGCTTCGGTTGCGCGCATGGCATCCTGGATTGCGCCCGCCGGTGTCGTGGATGCGCGGACTGCCGGGTCCGAAATGACGGCCCGCAATTGGTTCATACCGGCGATGAGATCGCGTTCCGCCTCGACCAGCCCGTCGGTGTACAACACCAGCAGCGAACCGGGTTCGACCGACACGACCGTCGCGTCCGGGTCCGTTTTCGCGCGCATGCCGAGCGGTAAGCCACCGGCTTCGAGCGCTTTGACCTCGCCCTTTGGATCGAGTAGGTACGGCGGCGGATGCCCCGCATTCGCGAAGGTCAAGGTCAAGCGGACGCAATCGATCACGCCGACGAACGCGGTGACCATTGAGTCTTCGGCCTCACTTTCGAGAACGCGATCGAGGCTGTGCAGAATCTCACGAGGCGGCGCACCTCCGAGCGCAAGGGCGCGCATCGACTGCCGCATTTTTCCCATAAGGACTGCCGCCTGTAATCCGTGCCCGGCGACGTCGCCGATCGAAACCAGCACGCGATCGTCATCCACAGCGAAGGCGTCGAACCAATCGCCGCCCAGTTCCGATTCGTTTGCGGCCGGGGCGTAGCGTGCGTCGAAGTGCAGCCCGGCCAAATCGGGAAACGACTGAGGAAGCATCGCCTGCTGGAAGGTTCGAGCCACGAGATGCTCGCGCTCGTAGAGTTTCTCGTGTTGTTCCGCCACCAGCTTCGACGCTGCGCGCAAGTCACGTTCGACGGCCAGCGCCTTCAGCGACGAGAGGCGCAGTTCCAGCTCGTCCACCACGACGCCGGCCAGAGTTTGCAGAATTTCCTGTTCGCGAGCGCCGAAGGACCGAGGGTCTCGATCGATCACGCAGAGCGTGCCCAAGTTGAACCCATCCCGCGTCTGCAAAGGCGCGGCTGCGTAGAATTGCAATCCAAACTCTCCCGCCACGAGGGGATTGGCTAAGGAGCGCGGGTCGTTGCGCGCGTCTTCGACGATGTACGGCATGTCTTGACAGATCGCGGACGCGCACAGACCGGGATCGCGCGAGATTTCGCTGACCGCGTCCAGTCCGTGGCGCGATTTGAACCAGATGCGATCTTCATCGACGACCGTCACGAGAGCGATAGGAACGTCGAAAATAGCGGCCGCGAGTTTGGTTATGCGATCGAAGGAGCCGTCTTGAGGCGTATCGAGGATGTCGTACCGGCGGACTACAGAGAGCCGCTCGACATCGTTCGCCGGAATATGCGATGGGGCCAGCCTATGCGACACGGGCGCAACCAAAACGGAATACACGACCGGTCATAGGCACGAAAACGTCACATCCACCAGCGCACCCCTTCGTGCGGGGACGAGCGCAGACCGCTCCGCCCAGGCGTGGGGCTGTTCGTACTTCGCACCACGCGGAATGCGAAACGCCCGACTTTTCCAAGGCGGGCGCTTCTCTTTGCTTAGTCTTGGACCGAGATCGATGCTGTTTTCAAGCGGTTGGATGCTGGTGCAACGGACTGGTCTCCTCGCCGGCGACCGGCTACGGACTAGGACTGTAACGTACGTTCCCACTTTGCGCCCTTCTAGCGGACGAGCGAGCGCGCGGCGCCTCTCAGTACGAAGCGGGCTACGTGCTCGACCTCAACGCCTGGCTCAGTTGTCCGATATCGCGGCCCTGGTGCAATCGGCCGATCATCCCAACGACCCGTTCGGCCGGCGTGCGTCCCAATTCGGGAGCGGCCAGCTGCATAAACTTCTCGGCCACGTCTTCCCACGCGAGCGGCGAATCGCAGCCGCCCGGCGGACGATCGCTGACCGCCTCGAAGCGGCGCTGGTCGCGCAACGTCACCGCGACGTTGTGGGGCCACGCCGCCGGATATCGCGCTTCCAGCTCGGGCTCATGGACGACCCGTACGCGTGCTGACAGTGCGCGTAACGCCGGATCCGTTCGACGCGCTTCGTCGAACGATTGCAAGGTAATGCGGCCGTCCATCAATGCAAGCGCGGCATTGTATTGATGGCTGAGGACGGCGTCAAAACGTGTCGCGATGTCCGGCTTGTCGGACACGTTCATGGACTCGAGAAACGTGGAGATTTCGATTTCCGCAACGTCGCCGGCCTCGAAGCCGTAGCGTTTCTGCAGCGCAAGCAACGCGTGAATCGGTCCGTGGGTGAAGCGGCACGACGGGTACGGCTTGAGCGCCGTTTCGGAAAACACGAACGTCGCACCGAGCCCCTCCGTCAACCGTTCGAGATGCGGATCCGCCGACATGACGCTGCAAACGCCCCAGCGCCCGTCGAAGATGCCACGCGGGCCGCGCAAGCCGGCGTTGCGCAATTCGACCGACGCCACGCCTGTCTGCGCAGCACGCGCGCCGTTGAGGCTGCTGTCCACCATGGAGCCGTCTTCCTGATATTGCCGCAGGCCGGCAGCGGCCTCGCCCGCGAGACCGAGCGCTTCCGCAATCGCTCCGGCGTCAAGCGCGTAGATTCGTGCGGCCGCCGCACACGCGCCGAAGGCATTACACGTCCCGGTGTTATGAAAACCCGAACCGTAGTGCGTAGGCCCGAGTGCCGCCGACATGCGCGTCGCCGTTTCGTAGCCGGCGAGTACGGCCGTCAGAAACTCGGCGCCGGACGCGCCGCAACTTTCCGCCGCCGCCAAGGCGGCGCTAACGATCGCGCTGCCGGGATGTAGCGGCCCGGCTTCGTACGTGTCGTCGAACGTATGCAGCCGCGCGTGAAAGGCGTTGAGAAACGCCGCCTGCGGCGCCGGCACGCGCCAGTCGCGTCCCACCACCGTCGCTTCTTCCGCGCCGCCCCAGCGCCGTACCGCGGCCTGGGCGCTCGCGGCCTCCGCCGTGCCGACGCCGGCGCACATCACCCCGAGCGTATCGAGGACGTGCGCCCTCACTTTCTCTTGCAACTTCGGCTCGAGCGCGTCCCAGCGAAGGCCGGCGACGAACTCGCCGAGCGTTTCCGCAGCCGTCATCGTTTGACGACGAGATTGCCGTTGCGCGCGACGGTCGCGACCGCGCCTGTGCCGAGCAGCACGGTAGACTCGACTTCCTCGATCACGGCCGGGCCTCGAATGCGCGTCCCTTCCGTCAGCGCGTACCGGTCGTACACCGGGCAGCGCGCGAAGCCGGACCGCTCGGGAAGATAGACCTCGCGGTAGCCCTTTTTCGGATGCGCTTTCGCGACGGTTTTCCGGGCCTGCCGAATCGGCCGCGTCGGCCCGCTCACGATCACACGGCAATTGACGACCTCGAGCGGAACGTCGGGGTTGAGGCGGTGGAAGCGCTTGCGATATTGACGCAAGAATGCGGCGCGAACGCCGTCCACGTCGCCCGCGCTCAATCGCGCGTTCGGCAACGCCACCGACAATTGGAAACTTTGCCCCGCGAAGCGAATACCGAATTCGCGCCGGACGACGCAGTCGCGGGTCGCGATGCCGGCCGTCTTCACGAGCGCTCGACCTTCGGTTTCGAGACCGCGCACGATGCGGTTGACCTCGGCGTAATCGAGGCTCGTCAGCGGCACGACGATCGCGCGCAGCAGTTCGAACGATGGCGGCGCGACCAGAAACCCGAACGCCGACATGACGCCCGCGCGCAACGGATACACGACCGAACGGATGTCGAGCGCACGTGCGATCCCTTCGGCATGCACCGGACCCGCGCCGCCGTACGCGACAAGCGTATACTCGCGCGCATCCTTGCCGCGTTCCAAGCAGTGGATCTTGGCGGCGCGCGCCATGTTGTCGTTGACGACCTCGTGAATGCCCCAGGCCGCACGCGTTGCGGTCAAGCCGAGAGGCCGCGCCACGTCGTTTTCAATCGCGCGGACCGCCGCGGCGTAATCGAGCAGCATCGTTCCGCCCAAAAACGAGTCCGCCGCAAGATATCCCAGATACAAGTCGGCGTCGGTGACCGTCGGGGACGTGCCGCCGAGCCCGTAACAGGCAGGGCCAGGCGATGCGCCGGCGCTATCGGGTCCGATTCGCAGACGCTCCATGGCGTCCACGCGGGCGATGCTTCCGCCGCCCGCGCCGATTTCGATCATGTCGAGTGCCGGAACGTTCAGCGGCAACCCGCTTCCTTTGACAAAGCGGTCCACGCGTCCAAACTCAAAGTAGTCGGTATGTTCGGGACGGCCGTCGTCGACCAAACAGATTTTAGCGGTCGTGCCGCCCATGTCGTACGCCATGACCTTGTCGAGTCCGTGGCCACGGCCGATGTGCGAAGCGGCGATCGCGCCGCCGGCCGGTCCCGATTCGACGAGACGAATCGGATGGCGCACGGCGGCCTGCGTGCTAACCGTCCCGCCATCTGACGACATCAGCAAGAGCGGAGCCTCGATCTCGATGGAGCGCAGGCGCTTGGCGAGGAGATCCAGATAGCCGCGAATCGCGGGTTGAACATAGGCGTTCGCGACCGTGGTGGACGCGCGTTCGAACTCACGAATGTCGGGCATCACGTCGGACGAAAGCGACAGCACGATCTCCGGCGCTTCGCGCGCGAAGATTTCGGCGACCCTCCGCTCGTGCGCTCCGTTCCGGTAGGCATGCAAGAAGCAGACGGCGGCGCCGGCCACGCCGCGCCGCCGAAGGTCGCGCGCGATTTCGCGAATACGCCCCTCGTCCGGCGCCTCGACGACGCGGCCGGCGCTGTCGAGCCGCTCGTTCACTTCGAACACCATCGCGCGCGGCACGAGCGGTTTCGGAATCTCGATGTCGATGGCGTAGATGTCGTACCGGCTCTCGCGCCCGAACTCCAGGACGTCGCGAAAACCGCTCGTTACGATCAGCGCCGTCGCGTCGCCGCTGCGCTGGATCAGCGCGTTCGTCACCAGGGTCGTCCCGTGAACGACGTTCTTTACGCCCGCCCCGGCAATGCCGCGATCGTGCAGCAGTTGCCGAACGCCGGCGACGACCGCGCCGGCGAGGTCCGAGTAATCCGTGAGCACCTTTCCGGCGGCGAGCCGCCCCGTCGCACGGTCGAGCACGACGACGTCGGTGAACGTACCGCCGATGTCCACGCCGAGCGCGAAGTCGGCAGCGCGAGTCTTACGCCCCGTCATCGGTAATCGGCGCCCGCCGAGCGCGCGGAAACGATGCCGTTTTCGACGTCGCGTTCGAGCGCTGCCGGGTCGCGTTCGCCCGGCGGATACGCGCCTCCCGAACCCGGCGTCTGCAAATTCATCACGTCGCCGCGCGCGAGCGCGACTGCCGACTTGTCCGCCACAGCCGATCCGTTGACCGCGATTCCGCCGCTCGCGCCCGCCTTGCCGCCGCGCAATCCGAGGGGCGTCGTATACAATTTGCCGTGTTCGGCGCGCACCGTCATTGGCGTGGCCGACACCGACTCGAACTCAAATTCCTGACCGCACCCGCCGCGAAAACGGCCGGCGCCGCCGGAATCCGTGCGTAACCGTTTGTGGCGAACGCGCACCGGAATGGACGCTTCGAGAACTTCGACCGGCAAATTCGAGGAGTTCGCCGGAAAGCTCATGCAGTGCAGGCCGTCTTTGTTCGCGCGCGCGCCCATGCCGCCCATGACGAACATCATGTCGGAAAACGCGGCGCCCGCTTCGTCGCGCCCCGACAGGTAGACGAGAAACTTGTTTCCGGACTCGGCCAGAATCCGGTCGGGAACGACGTCCGCGAGCGCGTTGACGATCGCTGTCGGGATGTAATGACCGGTGCTCGGCTTCATCTTGACCGGCGCGGGAAAGGTCGGATTGACGAAGGTCCCCACGGGCGCTTTGACCGTAATCGGCGCGAACGTGCCCTCATTGTTCGGCAGTTCCGGACAGACCAAGCACTTCGTGATGTACTTGCACCAAACGCCGGTGTACACCAGCGTCGAGTTGATGCCGAGCAGACTCTGCGGCGAACTGCCGTCGAAATCGAATTCGAGCCGGCCGTCCTTCGCCGTCGCCTTTACGGCAATTGTCAAAACCTCGCCGAGCGCATCCACGGTCGTCGAGCCGCGATAGACACCATTCGGAATCGCCGCGGCGATGGCGGCGCGCATCGTTCGCTCCGACCGTTCGAGCACGGTCCCGCCGATGCGCGAAAGATCCGTCATGCCGTGCCGCTCCAAGAACGCCGCCACGCGTTCTTCCATGACGCGACAGCCGGCGATCAGCGCACGCACGTCACCCGCGACGTGACCCGGAATGCGAACGTTCGCTTGCAGCATGGAAAAGAACGTCTCGTTTTCACCCGCGCGCGTGCCGATCTTGAGCGGCGGAATGATCAGCCCTTCTTCGTACACCTCACGCGGCGCTCCGGACAGGCTGCCGCCGATGTCGCCCATGTGGGCGATGCACTCCGCAAATGCCACCAGCTTGCGGCCGTTGAAAATCGGGCACACGATCGCGATGTCGTTGAGGTGGCCCATGATCCACCACGGGTTGTTGCTCGCGAGCACGTCGCCGGGCGCCAGCGTCTCGGGTGGAAAGTGCTCGAGCAATTCCTTGACGACGATCGAGGTTGCGCCGGTCTTCGAGGCGATGCTGATGTCGGCCGCGAGCAAATTGCCCCGCGGGTCATAGAGCATCGCGCCGAAATCACGCCCCTCGACGACGACCTTCGACATCGAGGTGCGCACGATCGCGAAGGCACCCTCGTCCACGATCATCAGCAGCCCGTTCCAGAGAATCTCCAGATCCACCGGATCGAAAGCTCGCGGCCCGCGCGCCGAGCGAGCCGCCACTAAACCGGGATGTCCACTTCGAGCAGCGGCGCGTGCTGCTGCGCACCGTACACGTCCGTGTCGCCGACGTCGCCCGACGGAATCGCGCGCGGAATCGTCGCCTTGAACGCATTGCCCGCCGGAAACTCGGTGAACAGAACGTCCTTGACGTCCACGCCGTACAGTCGCGCGAACAGCTCCGGGCAGATGACGCCCGTCGCACGCACTTTCTGGAACATCGCCTGATCTTCGAAAACGACGTCGATCGTCAATTCGAAAGGCCCGGCGTTCTTGCTCTTGCAGACTTGCGCGATATCGCGAATGAGCGCCATGCCTTAAACGCTCTCGTACTCGATGGGAAACATTTCGTAGGGATCGTTCGGTGAGGCGACGTGCGACATCGTGAAGCGGTAACTCGGCTCGGGCACGATGTCTGAGGGGGAAAATGGAAATGCCATGTTCCCCTCGCGGCACAGCCGGCCGGGAAAATCGACGTGCAGCAGGTTGACGCGCGCGAGGGCGAGCACGGCGCTCGAGATCTCTTGCGTGTCCGCGATGACCTCCGCCAAGATGCCCAGCTCGTGCGAGCGGACCTCCTTGATCGGCTCGCGCGTCCCCATCACGCCGTTGTGTCCGTAGACGCGGAAGATCAAGCGGTACTGATCGGGCGAGATGTCGAGCGCCGCGGCCTTCTCCACGACGTTCTGGCGCACCGATTCGAGGAAACCGTCGATCTGTCCGATCAAGAGCGGATCGCGCGTTCCGCAGATAGTGACGGCGCGATAACCGACGAACTCCGCCGCCTCGAGCTTAACGGTGTACGGCATCTGATTCCATCGCATCCCGCTGATCTTGACCGCGCGGTCGGAAATCGCGTCGAAGCGGCAATCGGTGCCGTCGAGGATGCCGCCGGGCTCGACGAAGATGCACGGGCTGGCGTTCTCGTGCAGGCTGTGGTTCGCAGCGGACAGCGGCGTGCAGCGCCTGATCGGGTTGGTCGCCTCGACGACGACGTGATCGTCCGAGACGGTCGTCATCAAGCAATCGTGTCCCTTCGGCGTAGCCGCAGTGGCACCGCATTCGAGAAACTTGCCGGCGTACCACGACGGCGCGGGCGCTTGACCGCCGCGAATCGCGCAGGCGGCCCAGGGCGCGGGATCGCTGCTGCGGCCGGCAAGAATCACTTGCGCGCCTTCGTCTAAAGCGCGGCCCCACGGCTCCGAGCCCATCATGGCGGTGATGTGCGCCTCCCGATCGATCGACTGCTCGTCGAGTTGCGGCGCGTTGCGAAGTG
>JACRTZ010000246.1 GCA_014304965.1 Vulcanimicrobiota bacterium
CCGCGGGCGAGTTTGCGGCGCCGGCGCCGAGCGCCTACGCAATGTACGGGCCGCCGGTGACCGCCGTCGGCAATGCCGATCGCGTGACGATCCGCCCCAAGTAACAAGCCTACTTCGCGGGGTCGATCGTCAAGCGCGAACTTGCCGTTCGGCCGAACTCCTCTGGTGCGAATTGCATGCTGACGGTCGCGCCCGGCCACGAGAACGAGCCCGGCGTTACGGTTCGCACTAAGTAACGAACGGCGTACACGCCGGCCGGGAGCCGTCGCGCGAACGAGAGGACGCGGTCTTTGTAGACGGCTTGGTAGTCGATCTGCCAGCTATCCGAGCGCGCCTGGAAGTATTGCGTCGCCGTCTTAAACGACGTATCCACGGCTTCGAGCCCCGCCGCAAGCGGATCCACGATGACCACGTTGTCGAGCGCGTGATCGCTCGTGATCCGATCCTCGATTTCGTACACGCGGCCGGCGGTCACGTGCGTCGCATCCGGCGCAACCTGGGCCAAGCCGAACTGCGCGACGATGGCCGGATCGTTCGGCAAATGCACGCGGCGGTCGATGCGGATCCCGCTATACACCCCGCCTTGCGCGTCGGGTGCGCGGTAGCGCAGCGCGACATCGTAGTGCAGCGTGCCGTCGCCGTGTTTCGTGAGCGCTACTGATGTCTTGCCCGCCGGCACGTCGCCGGGGCCAAGCGCGTACGTGAAGTTTTGCGCGCTGTGGCTGGTTCCCATGAGGTCGGCATGCCGATTGAGCGCGCCGGCCACGACGTCAACGCCGAAGTCGCGCGGGCGTCCGGCGGGCGAGAACGCGTAAGCGACCAGCGCGTTGAGCGCCTCGGCGTCGTCGCACGCGCACAGCCAGCGACCATTCTTCCCCCGCGATGCGAGCAGGGAGCGCACGGCGTTGTCGGTGCGATCGCCTGGCGCATTCGATTCGATGAGCAAACTCGCCATTTGCGCCTGCGACGCAACAGGCGTCTCGAACCAGCCATAGGGTTCGTTGACGGTCGCGCGGCGCGCCGTCTCGTAGACTTGTTCGTTCAGCTTGTCACGCAACTCGATGCCGCGATCGTGCCAAGCGGGAAGCTTTAGCAGCATGCGCGCGAGTTCGGCCCGTTCGACGTAGCCGTAGGTATCGCGATC
Source organism: Vulcanimicrobiota bacterium (assembly GCA_014304965.1). GTDB lineage: Bacteria > Vulcanimicrobiota > Vulcanimicrobiia > Vulcanimicrobiales > Vulcanimicrobiaceae > Cryoxeromicrobium > Cryoxeromicrobium davisii. The sequence continues at coordinate 1,145 of JACRTZ010000246.1, forward strand.
CCGCCACATGTCGCTGAGGAAATCGCTGCGCGGCTCGCCGAGCGATGCGAGCGTTTCCGACGCTTCGAGGCGCGTTTCGGAATAGCAGGCCGGCGGTGCATGCTTGCACTCGATGCTGGGATCGGCTAAGCGCCCTTCAAGGAACTTCTTCGCGTGCGCGATGCCGGCCGGGTTCGCGCCCGCTAGCCGCGCCTGCGCGAGTTGCGTGGCGACGAAGCCCGTTGTGAACGTGTCGCTCTTGGCGGCGCCGGGCCACGCGGCGTAGCCCCCGTCCGTAGTCGCCAGCCGCTCCAACGCCTCGAGGTCGGCAGCGAGCGATTGGCTCAATCTCGGTATGCTGCGGGCCGGCTTTTGGTTGGGATCCTTGAAGTGCTGCGCCAGCAAGATGCCGTCAGCCGCAATCGCGATGCGGCTCGCAATGCTCACCGCGAACGGCTGGCGATCCTCATCGAGAACCTTCTGCGGTTCGGTCATCTCCGCGAGCAGCGTGTTGGCGACCGTGACGTCGAGCGCGCCCAACGGACCGGCGCCGAACGCCGGAACGTCGAGCGGCACCGAGGTGGAATTTGCCGACGTTGCGCCGCTCGTCGCGACGGTTTCGGTGACGTCCGCCGTGCGGATCGTCAACGGCAACGAAAAGGCGTCGGTGGCCGAGCCGAGCGCGGTCTTGAAGGTCACCGCGGAATCGCGCGCCCCTGCGAGCACGTCGAAGCGGTAGGCCTGCGTGAAAGCATCGAGCGGCGCTTGTACCGTCTTTGTTTGCGAATTGTCGCCGGCGAAGCGCAAATCGCCGCCGAGCGACGACTGAATCGTTACGTCAGCCTTGGTGCGCTGCGTGTTGGTTATTGCGACGCCGATCGAAAAGCGATCGCCCGGCCGCGCGAATTGCGGAAGCAGCGGGTTCGTCACGAGCGGTTTGCTCGCGATGAAGGTCGCCTCGCCGTTGCCGAAACGCGCGTCGGCCGTCATCGCGAGCGCCAGCACGCGCCAGGTCGTCAAATCGTCGGGAAGCGTGAAATCCGCTGAAGCGTTGCCCGATGCGTCGGTCTTGAGCGACGCGTTCCAATAGGCAAACGGCTTGAACTGCGTGCGCACGCGCGTGCCGGCCAAAGCAGCCGAAGCGCCGCCGCCGTAGCCGTTGCCCTTGGACATGTAGCGAGCATCGGGTTTCAATTTGACCAGCGCCCGGTTATCGGCCCAGCGCGTGGAAATCGGCTGGTCGGCGTAAACGATCTGCACGAGATCGGGGAAGCGGTAGCCGGTCAATTGCAACACCGCATCGTTGACGACCGCAACGGTCAATTCTCCCGCGACGGGCTTGCCGTTCTTGTCGGTGAGGCGCAACGCGACGTGTTGCGAGGCGCCGGGCTCGAGCGTCGCGCGTTGCGGCGCAAGCGAGATCTTGAGATACTTCGCATCGAGCGCGACGTTGAACGGCGCAAACCCGATGCGCGCGAGCTTGGTGAGGCCGTGCGGCACGCCTTTGGAAAGTGGCGCGCCGCGGCGGACCAGCACGCCTTCAACCGCGGCATTGGGGAGCATGCTGGCGCCGACCGTGAATTTTACCTGGGGCGCTGCGCCGCGCACGTGCTGCACCGTCTGGTACAGCACGCCGTGGCGCACGACGGCGAAGTACAGGTCGGCTTCGTCGTAGGGCGACTGCAACAACGCAGTGGCCGTTTCGCCCGGCGCGTATTTCTTTTTGTCGAGCTTGATAACGAGTTTGTTCTCCTCGTCGCTGCCCCAGTCGGCGGCGCCTTCACCTGTGATCCAAACGTCGTGGTCGGTCGCGGTCGCGTCGTTCGAGCCGCCTGAGAAATTCGCGCGCACGCGATACCAGCCCGGCTTTCCGGCTTTCAGTGGAACCGCGACGGGTGACTCACCGCTCGTCGCTTCCACGCTGCCGGCGTCGGTGTAATGGACGGAGTCTTTCGCGGTCGCGCTGCCTTCGACGATCTGCGTTGCGCTTCCGAACGTGCGCAACTGTAACGTTACCGTCATCTTCCGGCCGGAGACAGCCTTGCCGTGCGTGTCTACAACGACCGCCATGACGTTAAACGGCTTGCCGGCCGTCGCTACGAAGTCGCCGGCCAACCCGATGAGGGCGTCGCTTGGAAACGCCGTAAAGGTCTTGCTGTCGGCAACGGTCAGATTCGACGCGTCGGTCGTTTCCGCGTCCACCCGATAGGACATGGGAAACGGAAGGTCGTTGCCGACGCTCACGGCGAGCGTGGCTTTGCCGTCCGGCCCCAGGGGAACGTCTTTTTGCAGGACGTCGGGCTCGACGGACGGCGGCTCTTCAGGGTAGTCCCAAATGCGCCCGAAATCGAATTGGTCGAAACCCGTGGGTCGGTAATTCGCGTTTGACCGCGTCACGTAATAGTGCGTCTTACCGCCTTCAACGGGGGCGCCGAACAAGTACGAACTCGTCGACTGCGCCGAGACCGACGTGCCGGCGGCGGCGGCGTCGCGATCGAGTTTGAGATCCACTTTGAAATTCGGCGGCTTGAATTCCGCGACGCGAAAGTCGCCGGTAAGGCTTTCGCCGCGATCGCCGGAAGCCGAGATCGAGTAAAATCCGACTTCGGCGCGCTTGTCGAGCGAGTAGGAGAATGAGAACGCACCGAACGCGTCGAGGCTGCGGGCCCCGAGCGCTATCTTCTTCCCGCTCGGCGTTTGTATCGTCAGCCGGTATGCCGAACTGCGGCCTTTGACGAGCGAACCGTTCACGTCGAAGTAGGCGATGCCCGCGAATTGGGCGGTCTCGCCCGGCTGGTAGAGCCGACGATCGGAAAGGATCGCGCCTTTGGGATCGGGCTGTCCCGCCGACCATCCCGAATTTTGCATGCCGTTGTTGTACGCCCCGCTATACCGCCAAACGCGGTCGTAGGTCCAGTCCGTGCCCTCGCGCGCGATCACGAGAAGCTCGGGCGCGTCGGTTGCGGTTTTCGCGGTGCTCGCGCAGCGTGCGAATGTCGGGCCGTCAATGGTCCAGACGCCGGTGGCGTCGCTGCGGCCGCTCGCGCAGGGCGTCAGATTCGCTGCCGGGCGCTGCTCCGGGGACTGACCTGCGATCGATTCGTAGATGTCGATCGTTGCGCTCGGGATCGGGGAGCCGTCGGCGAGGTGCGCGAGCCGGACGACCCCGCCGTTCGGAAACCATTGCGCGAAGATGCCGACGTTCGTCAATTGCACGATGCCGGTAAACGCTTCGGGCTCGCTCGTGCCGGTTCGCGCGGAAAACCCGTAGGCGAGCATTCCGCGGCCGGCAAGTTTCGCGCTCACGTCGATCGGCACCGGGACGGTCTGATTCGGACGGTTCGGCGCGGGCGTTGCGATCCACACGCCCTGCGGCGGAAGAAATTTCGCTGCGGCGTCGTAATTTTCGACGTCGCGGTCGATCAATTGCTGAGGCTCGATCGTGCGATAGGCGCTGCGATAGCGCCCGTCCTTCAGGTTCGTCGTCTCGACGTTCAATTTGACGCCGGCGCTTGACGGAAAGGCGTTGAAACCGGTCGGCGCCCAAATGTCCGGCGTCAAGTCGCCGGTATCGGCGTCCGCCGTCACCGGCGCCGCCAGCGTTTGTCCGAATCGATCTTTGAGCGCCGTCGAGACGGTGAAGGTATAATGCGATTTCGGAGCGAGGGCGAACGAGTTGATGCGGATCTCGACGCTGTTGTCGTCGATGTTGATCAGCGGCACATTCGGATTGGGCGCGGGCGAAACCGAAACGGCTTTCAGCGCACTTGCCGCATCCAGGCCGTTCGAGAAGCGCAGGATCGGCGTGCCGGTCGTGAATCGGCTCGCCACCCTGGCCGCATCGGTGTACGTGCGCCCTTCGAAACCGAGCGGCCCGAAAACGCTGAAGTGTCCCTCGTACGACCGCGTCGTTGCGAGGTTGCCGGCCGCCGGCATGACGCCGGGAGCGACGGCGACATAGTACGTCGTGCCGCCGGCGAGCGGCGAGGAGGGCCGCAACGCGTACGTGACGCTCTGGTCGCCCGGCGTCGGGCCGACGATCTGATCGAGCGGTGTCGGTGAAGGCGACGCGTCGTGCACCACGCTCGCCGGGACGCCGGCGTCGGAACGGCCGCGATTCGCCTTGTCCACCAGCCGCACGTGCGAAGCGAGCGAGGCTTCGTCGAGCGCCACGTTCGACGTAATCGAGAATACCGGACTCTTCGGGACCGGCTCGTTATCGCTCGGCAATCCGGTGAGCGCGACCTTTTCCGTCGTATAGGTCCACGAATAATCGCTCTCGAGTTTGCGCCCCTTGAGATCCGACAGCCCGGCAGAGATCGTCACGCGCAAGCGCGTCGCCTTCGGAATCGCGACGTCGGATTCGAAGCCGACCATCCGCGGCGTGAGAAAAAGAAAACGGCCGGGCAGCGCAGGCGCCAGCGTGAAATGCGCGAGCGCGCTCTGACGGTCGGGCGACTCGAGTGCGTCGAGCGGAATAACGTCGTCGCTGAACCGGACGCGAATCTGCGAACCGGCTTGCGCGTCGCCCGTCGGGGAGACGGACGTAATCCAGGACGGCAGTTTCCCGGCGATTGCCGGAGAAACCGTCGGGAGCGGCGTCGGCCCCGGCTTCTGACCGGTCGTGGTACATCCCGGCGGCGCCGCCGCAAACACGTACGCGAGCACACCGAGTGTCAAAACCCGCATCCAGGACCCTCCCGCCCGCCTCTTCGAGCGTCAGGCTGCGAGTCTTTGTGACGCTTGCGCTGGGCGTTTGCGCCCTCTTGGCATATGCCGAACGGCCGCTACGGCCGGCGGCGCCGCACGGGACGCCTCGCGCGGTCGAATTCGTCGATCGCCACGGACTCGCGCTCGGGACCATCGTGCGCGGCGAACGGCGGGCGGTGGACGTGCCCTTGTCGCACATTTCGCCCGCGTTCGTGCAAGCGGTGCTGGCCGCGGAAGATCGGCGGTTCTACCGGCACGGGGCGCTGGACTCCATGTCGGCACTGCGCGCGGTAGCGCAGGCGGCCGCGGAAGGCCGCATTCCCGGCGGCGCCTCCACGATTTCGATGCAGGTCGCGCGCATGCTACTGCCGACCGCGAGCGGCGTGCGCGGAAAAGTCGAGGAGATCGTGGCCGCGCGCCGGCTGGAAAACGCACTCTCGAAACGCGCGATTCTCGGCGCGTACTGCAACCTCGCACCGATGGGCTCGAACGTTTACGGCGTTGAAGCCGCCGCCCTCACGTACTTCGGCACCGATGCCGCGCACCTCGACCTCGCGCAAGCAACGCTGCTCGCCGCGCTGCCCAACGATCCGGTGCGGCTCGATCCGTACCGCCATTGGAGCGCATTAAAGACACGGCAGCGCACGATCTTGGCCGGCATGCGCGATCGGGGACGCATTTCGCGCGACGACGCGACGCGCGCCGCGGCCGAAAGCGTCGCCTTGCGCCCGCGCGCACAAGGCATCGTGGCGGCGCCGCACTACCTCTTCCATCTTCTGGGTCGGCTCCCGGCGAATCAAGCGCGTGCGCGGACGACGATCGACCGCGAGCTGCAGGCCTACGTCGCGACGCAGGTTCGCGACGTGTTGAGGACGTTGAGCGACCGGAACGTTCAACACGCCGCCGCACTCGTGCTCGACAATCGCAGCGGCGACGTTCTCGCCTACGTCGGCTCGCCCGACTATTTCGACGACGAACATCGCGGACGCAACGACGGCGTGCAGGCGCTACGACAGCCGGGCTCCGCCCTCAAGCCGTTCTTGTACGAACTGGCGCTCGAACGCCGCGCGGTTCGACCGTACACGATTCTGGCCGACGTCCCGGTAGCGTACGCGCTGCCGGAAGGGCGAGTCTATCGGCCCGAAGACTATTCGAGCCGCTTTTTTGGGCCGGTGCGCGTTCGCGTCGCGCTGGCCGATTCGCTGAACGTCCCGGCGGTGCGCGTGCTCGAACGCGTCGGCATCGAACCGTTTCGCGCACGCTTGCTCGCGCTCGGCTTCGCGCATCTGACGAAGCCTGCGGAGTATTACGGGCTCGGCCTCACGCTCGGCGCAGGTGAGGTTTCCTTGTACGAACTGACGCGAGCGTACGCGACAATGGCGCGCGACGGGCTGCCGATCGGCGGCGTGAACGCCGTTGGCGACGTCGCCTCCTGGCGCTTCGTCACGGACGTGCTTGCGGACGCACACGCGCGCGCAGCGTCCTTCGGTGTCGAGTCCGTGCTGTCGCTACCGTTCGCAACGGCCGTGAAAACCGGAACCTCGTCGGATTTTCGCGACACGTGGACGGTCGGGTTCAGCCGCGACTATACGGTCGGCGTTTGGGCGGGGAACTTCGACGGCTCGCCGATGCGGGATGTTTCCGGCGTCGCCGGGGCGGGCCCGATCTGGAGTCGCATCATGCTCGGGCTGCACGAACGCCGCGAACCCGTGCCGTTCGAAGCACCGGCTCGCTACGTGTCGCGCCCGATGTGCGCCCAAACCGGAACCCGTCCATATGACGGCTGCAAAGCCGTCGTCAGCGAGTTGTTCGATCCCGCCGATGTCGCGACACTCGAACGCTCGCGGCCGGTCGTCGCGACTCGCGCGCGCCAGTACGATGAGTGGCTGTCCCATAAGCCTGCCTTGCGCTCGGAAGATGGGCTGCGCGTCTTGTTTCCGCACGAAGGCGACGTGTTCGCCTACGATCCTCGCGGCGGGGCGAGCCAGCGTTTACAATTTGAGATCGGTGGAGCGCGCCCGGCGACGCTGCGCGTGACGGTGGATGCGCAGCCGATCGAGCCCAAGGGTCGCGACTATCTCTGGACGCTCGCGCCTGGCGCGCATCGGCTGGTCGTGCGTTCCGCGCGGGGCAGCGCGACCGTTCGCTTCGCGGTGATTCGGCCGGGGCCGCCGCCGCACGCAGGTTTTACGTTCGGTTCGTAGCCGCCGCGCGCGGTTGAACGTGTTCGCCTTCGATCGAGGCGACGACGTGCTGCACGAGCGCTTCCAAGTAGGTCTCGAAGTCCGCGCTGTTCGGATCGCCGCGTTGCGCGCCTGCCGGCAGGTACTTGATCGAGGCCAAGCTACCGTCGTCGCTGACGTCGAGGTCCACGATCGTGCCGACGCGTCCGAACACGTCGGGCTCGGAGAGATGCGTGAACCGGCCTTCGCCGTCGATCGCAATCTTGAGGCGCGTGCCGTCGAGGAACGCGACGACGAACGCCATGTCGCCGAGCGTTTTGTTTCCCTCGAGCCCCATCTCGACAAAGCGCGAGCCGCCGATGGGGTCGATGCCGCTCATGAAGTCGGCGAGTTTCGTGCGAACGTACGTGTTGAGCCGTTCGAGCTGGGCGACGCGTTTGGTTCGCGCTGCTAACAGATCCTCGCGAGCGGCGAGGACGCGTTCGAAGCTTCGCTTGAAATCGGCAGGCACGCTCGACTCATTGCAAAGGGTCCGCGCATTGGCCTGCCGCACCTCGCGGCGTGCAGTTCGTGGATGAGGATACCGTCGCGCGGATATTGACGCCCGCGATCGCCCGCGACCTGATGCGCGCGACGCTGATGTCGGCGGCGCGCGGGACCTCGCACGGCCCGGTTCGCAACGTGATCGCGCTCGAAGCGGGCTGGTTCGGAACGATGCCCGCAACCATCGCTGTCGGCGGCCTGGGCGGCCTCGGCGCGAAGCTGGTGACGGCGTTTCCCGCAAACGGGGCGGCCGGTCTGCCGAGTCACCATGCCGCAATCGTGCTCTTTGCACCGGATACCGGTGCGCCGCTGGCCGTCGTCGCCGGCGAGACGATCACCGAACGCCGTACCGCCGCAGTCTCGGTGGTGGCGACCGAAAAGCTGGCCACGCGTCCGCGCGGCCGTCTCGCCGTTCTCGGCTGCGGCGTCCAGGGGCGCGCGCACCTGCACGCATTCTTGGATGCCGGTTTTCCATCGTCGATCGCGCTCTGGTCGCGAACGCGCGCGCACGCCGAAGCGCTCGCCTGCGAAGCCGCCGACGCCGGCGTTGCGCTCGAGATCGTACATCGAGTGAGCGACGCGGTGAGCGGGGCCGACGTCGTCGTCACGGCGACCGCCGCAACCGATCCGCTCTTCGCCGCGCACGAGGTTGCCGACGGCGCGCACGTCAACGCGGTCGGCGCGTGCGCGGCGAGTCGCCGAGAATTACCGGCGGCGTTGATGGCCGAGGGGGCGATCTATGTGGATTCGGCTGAGGCGGCCCGCATCGAAGCAGGCGACCTTCTTCTGGCCGAGCGCGAACTCGGGACGCCCTTAGCGATAGCCGGCGAACTGGGCGCGGTGCTGGCCGGACAGAAGGCGCGCGATCGCGCGCATCGCGTATCGATTTTCAAATCGCTTGGGATCGGCATCGAAGACGTCGCCTGCGCGGCCTACGTCCTCCACGCGCTCGCAGTCGAGCGCTAGTCCCCGAGGAGCGCGCGGAAGCGGTCCCGCCCTTCGGTCAGGATGCCTTGGAACTGCGTGTACATGTATCGCGCTCCGAGACTGCGGAAATCGCGGAGCAGCGCGCCGCTGCCCGACGTTCCCGCGACCTTGCCGGCGGCGCGAATCGCCGCGTAGCAACGTTCTAAGGCTTGACGAACGACCGGCTCGTCGAAATTGCCCGGATGCCCGAGCGACAGCGACATGTCGGTCGGCCCGACGAAAAAGACGTCCACGCCTTCAATCTTGACGAGTTCGTCGAGATGGTCGAGCGCCTCGCGGTGTTCGATCTGTACGCACACGAGGACGTTCTCGTTCGAACGCGTGACGAAGTCGGCGGGTTTGAATCCGATGCCGTAGTTCGACGCGCGCGTTCCGCCGGCGAGTCCGCGTTCGCCTTGCGGAAGATACCGAGCGGCGGCGACCGCGCGGCGCGCGTCGTCGGCCGTGCTGACGTGCGGAATTTGCAAACCTTGGGCGCCGCGATCGAGGATGCGCCCGATCGCGACGGGATCGTTGCTCTCCGGCCGGACGACGGTCGAAAGACCGGCGCCTTCGGCGGCGGCGATCAACGCGTCGAGGTCGTTGATGCCGATCGAGCCGTGTTCGCAGTCGATTAAGACCCAATCGAATCCGAGCGCGCCGAACATTTCGACCATTTGGATCGAGGGGAACATCAGGCTGCAGCCGATGGACGCCTCGCCACGCAGCAGGCGCTCCTTCATTACGTTCGGTTTCATCGCGCGACGGGTTCGGTCGTGGAGCGGCTGACCCCGTTTTTCACAAGCGGCAAGCCGTCGCGGTCGAAATCGGCGGCCGTCAGCCAACGGATGAAGAGCCCATAACTCGCGAAGCCGGCCTCGACCCGGTTCGCCTTGAGGTACTGGTCGTAGGCGGCGCGCGAGGCGCGCTCGACGGTCGGCTGGATGTGTTTGAGAACGCGCGTACGAACGGCGTTGATGTCGTTGTACGCCTGCCGATTGATCTTGTGCGTCGCGCGCACCGAACTCGGCAAGTTGAACCACGTCAGGAGGCTGCCGGAATATCGCAAGAGCGGGTCGCCGGACGTCGCGCAGGTCAGCACCGCGATGAAATTCGCTTCCGTCTCGTCGGCGAAGCCTGCGATGTGAGCCCACTCGTGCGCGTAAATCGCCGGACGCTCGTACCAGAACGCCGTCGCATCGAGGTTTACTTCGTGCGTCCACGGATCGGTGAAACCGTTCGTCGCGGTCGCCTCGAAGAGCGGCTGAAACATCGTCAGCTTGACGCGCGGCGGCGAAACGTCGGCGTCCTCCCCCAGCCGATGGATCACTGCAAGAAAATGCGGATAGAGCCTGCGCGCGATTTCGTCGTCGCTCGGCCGCTCGCGATGTGCAGCCGCAACGTCCCGGCTCAACGCGTCGATCGTTCCGTTCGCGAGCGCGAGAACGGCGCCGGCGTTCGTCCGCTCGGGATGCAGCGGAATCTTGTCGGCGACCTGGACGCGGTCGTAATTGTAGGCCCACGACAGCGCGAACCAGACGAAGA
>JACRTZ010000084.1 GCA_014304965.1 Vulcanimicrobiota bacterium
GCCCAACAGCGTGCGCCCGTCCACGTTCCACGTCTCCCGGCCGCTCGGGATGTATTGCACGCCATTCGCGCCGCGCAGCATCGCGAACGCAATGAGGCCGAGAACCATCGCCGCCAGGATAAAGTATATTTTTGCGCCGCGGGTCCAGGGCAGCCGCGCGCGCGCGAAGACGTAGGCGTACGCGACGAACATGCCGAGCGCGAACAGGTCCAAAAACGCGGGGAGTTGCCGGATCGTCGTTTCCCACGCGAGGCAGCAGCCCGCGGTCGCGTGCCGGAAAACGAGCGCAATAGCGATCATCGCAACGGCCGTGAGCACCGGGCGCGCCATAAAGACGATCGCCAGAAGGGGGAAGATGAGGTAGAACTGCACTTCGATGCCCAGACTCCAGAGCACCGAGTTCGTCTTGCCGAAGGCGTCGTTAAAAAAATTGTTCGCGAAAAATGCGTGCGTGAAGAAAGGCCCGATCGCGTCGCTCGGACGTGCCAGCGTCGGCGCGGCCAGGGCGGCTGTGACGACGAGCGCTAGCGCGTAGGACGGGACGATTTTAAGAAATCGTCGGTAGAAGAACGTCCGCGCGGTGGGCCTCGACGTGCCCTCAACGACGTGGCGCGCATACGGGAAGAACAGGCAAAATCCGCTGATCAGAAAGAACAGGTCCACCCCGAGATAGCCGGTGCGTGCAAACACGTCGGCCGGCGGGGGCGGCGTGTACCACGAAAACAGCCACAGATGGTACGCGACCACAACGAGGATTGCGAAGCCGCGCAGGCCGTCCACGACGTCGGTGCCGGCGCGGGCGTGTTCTTCGACGTCCACAGCGTTCTTAAAGATTCTTAACCTTGACTTAAGCGGCGGTTATCCTGTGCCTGCGACCATGAGTGCGGCCCGTGCATTTCCCCTCATGTACTACGGAGGTCCCTTCATGTCCAGGTTTCGAGCGATCGCCGCATTGGCAGCCGGCGCTCTTGTTCTCGCGCCGCAGGTCGCTTACGCAGACACCACCATCACCGCGGCCGGCTCGACCGCGCTCTTGCCGCTGGTCAAGTCCGCCGCCGAGCTGTATCAAAACGCGCATTCGGACATCCACATCACGGTGACGGGCGGCGGCTCGAACGTCGGCATCGCGCAAGTTGCCGCGCGAGCGGTGGATCTCGGCGACAGCGACGTGATCGCCCGGAACCAACCGGAACTCGTGGACCACAAGGTCTGCGTCGCCGGGTTTTCCGTTCTGACGCACCCGGGTGTGGGCGTGAAGAATCTCGGCAAGAAGCAATTACAGGACATCTTCGCGGGCAAGGTCACCAATTGGAAACAGCTCGGCGGGGCCGATACCAAAATCGTGATCATCAATCGCCCTCGTACCTCGGGTACGCGCGGCGTTTTCGTTCACACGATCATGGGCGGCCAAGCCCTCAACGAATCCGGGCTTACCGAAGACGCTACGGGGACGGTCATCGCTGCGGTAAAATCGACGCCCGGCGCCATTTCCTATGCCGTTTTCGCGGGTACGAAGACGTCAAAGGACGGCCATTCTTCCACGCTCGAAGGCATCGCAGAGCTTTCGATCGACGGCGTCGCTCCGACCGAAGAAAACGTAACCACCGGCAAATATCCGATTTGGTCGTACGAACACATTTATACGCACGGACCGCCCAACAAGGACGTGTCGCGCTTCATCGCGTTCATCCAGAGCAACAGCAAGCTGGTTCATCAGCTGGGTTACATCCTGACTCGAGATATGAAGGTCACCGAAACGGATCGGTAGTTTGAAATCCCGTAGCAGGAGGGCGGCGAGCGACCGATGATCGCGGGCAACGCCAACAACGCTCATCGTAACGAGAGCGTCGCGCTCGCGCTCTTGAAGAGCGCGAGCGCGTTCTTCATCGTGTCGATCGTCGTGCTGCTCGGATACCTGACGTTCGAGGGCACCAAGCTCTTTACGGTCGACCACAAGTCGATCTTTGAATTTTTGTTCTCGCCGACGTTCAGCCCCGATACGGGTCAGGTCGGTGCCGCGCCGTTCATCTTGGGGTCGCTGTTCGTAACGGGCTTTGCGATTGCGGTCGGCGGTCCGTTCGGGCTTGCCGTCGGCGTGTTTTTCTCGGAACTCGCACCGCCGCGCGTCGCCGCGGCGATGAAGCCCGCGATCGAAGTGCTGGTCGGCATCCCGTCCGTCGTCTACGGCTGGCTCGGGTTGACCCTGCTCGTTCCGTTGATTCGGAATATGACGGGTTCCACCGGCTTCGGGTTGCTGTCGGCGGGCATCGTGCTTTCGCTGATGATCCTGCCGACGGTCATTTCACTCGCGGAAGACGCGATGCGCGTCGTTCCCAACTCGCTGCGCGAAGGTTCGCTGGCGCTCGGGGCAACGCGCTGGGAAACGATTTCGCGGGTGTTGGTCCCGGCCGCGCGCAGCGGCCTTGCGGTTGCCGTCATCCTCGGAATTGCGCGCGCGATCGGCGAGGCGCTCGCAATTCAGATGGTGCTGGGTAACTCGCCGACGATCCCGCACGGGTTGCTCAATGCCGCATCGGCCTTGACCTCGGAAATCGTGATGGACATGGGCGGCGCCATCCAAGGCTCGGTGACGCAACACGCGCTCTTTTCGATGGCGCTCTTGCTGCTGTTGATCGCGATGTCCCTGATCGTGCTCGTCAAGTTCGTCGTTCGGCGCGCGACGTGATCCAGGCACGGCGGCGATTCACCGACGCCTTCGCTAGCGGCGCACTTTGGGGCGCGGCGTGTTTTGTGGTTTTGATGCTCGCGGCGCTCGTCGGCTATTTGATCTACCTCGGCGGGAGCGCGATCTCGTGGCATTTCCTCACGGGCATGTCAAGTGAAATGAACGCCGGCGGCGGCGTCGGTCCGCAGATCTACAATTCGTTCTACATACTGATTCTGACGTTAGTTTTCACGGTGCCGGTGTCGCTCGCGGCCGGCATCTACCTCCAGGAATATGCGGCGACCGGCTGGTTCCGCAGCGCCGTGCAATTCAGTGCCGAGTCGCTCGCAACGGTTCCCTCGATCGTGATGGGTCTGTTCGGATTGCTCGTCTTCGTCCAAACGCTGCGATGGGGATTTTCCGCGCTCGCCGGAGCCCTGACGCTCACGGTGCTCAACCTGCCGGCGCTGACGCGGGTCACGCAAGAAGCGCTCGCAAGCGTACCGGGAACGCTGCGCGAAGCGTCCATGGCCGTCGGCGGTACGAAGTGGCAGACCGTCCTCAGAATCGTGCTGCCGAGTTCGATTGGGCCGCTGACCACGGGGATCGTCCTCATCTCGGGTCGCATCTTCGGCGAGACGGCCGCACTGATCTATACGGCCGGCACGAGCGTTGCGCACGGACGCGCCGCCTACGACCTGAGCCCCTTGCGACCCGCGGAGACCCTCGCAGTGCATCTTTGGTACACGCACTCGGAAGCGCTGATTCCCGATGTCACGCGCATCGGGAACGGCTCAGCGCTCGTGCTGCTGATGATGGTCTTGATCTTCAACGTCGTGGCGCGGGTCGTCGGGCGGGCGCTGACCATGCACATCACGAGGAAAGCATGATCGGCGCAAACGGTCGGGGCGGGCCCCGCGAGAAGATGAAAGTCGAAGACATGAACGTCTTCTACGGTTCGTTTCAGGCGATCAAAGATGCGAACCTCAACGTGGCCGAGCATCGGGTGACCGCGCTGATCGGCCCTTCGGGCTGCGGCAAGTCCACATTCATTCGCGCGCTCAATCGGATGCACGACCTCACGCCGGGCGCTCGGGTCGAGGGTCGCGTTATGCTCGACGGCGAGAACATCTACGCGCCCTCGGTCGATCCGGTGACGGTGCGGCATCGCATCGGCATGGTCTTTCAGCGGGCGAACCCCTTCCCGAAATCGATCTTCGAGAACGTCGTCTACGGCCCCAAGATCCACGGTTTACGTTCGCACAAAGCGCTCGTGGAAGTCGCCGAGAAAAGCCTGCGCGCGGCGGCCCTGTGGGACGAGGTGAAAGACCGGCTCAACCGTTCCGCGCTCGATCTCTCCGGCGGGCAGCAGCAGCGCTTGTGCATCGCGCGCGTGCTCGCGGTCGAACCGGAAGTGATCTTGATGGACGAGCCCGCATCCGCGCTCGACCCGATCGCAACCTCGAAGATCGAGGATCTCATCGGCGAGCTCAAACGCCGCTATACGGTCGTCATCGTCACGCATTCGATGCAGCAAGCGGCGCGAATTTCAGATTCGACCGTTTTCTTTCTTTTGGGCGAGTTGATCGAGGTCGGCACGACCTCGGAGATATTTACGCGCCCGAAGGATAAACGGACGGAAGACTACATAACCGGGCGCTATGGCTAGCGCGCAAGAAACGGAATTCTAACTGCGCGCGCACTTGCGGCCATTCCGGCTTGATGATGCTGTAGAGTGCGTCGTTGTGGCGCGTACCCTCGGTCGCCCGATGAAACCGAAGCGTGCCTTCATAGACGGCTCCCAATCGCACGAGCGCGCCGCGGGCGCGTCCGTTGTGCTCGTCCACGACGAAGCTGACGCGAACCGCGCCCCATTCCTCGAAGGCATATTTGAGCAGCAGGTAGAGCGACTCGCGAACGAACCCGCGGCGTTCGTACGCCGGCGCGATGCGCGCGTTGCCGATCTCGAGCGCCCGCTCGTCGCGACGAATGTTGAGGATGTCGATCGAGCCGGCCTCGGCGCCCGTCGCCCGGTCGAAAATATCGAAGGTCCGCTCGCCGGCGGCCGGGGAAGTCGCAGAACTCGCGTCGTCGCGGCGGCGCAATTCCACGAGCGAACCGGCGAACGCTTCGCTCGGCGCGGCTTGCGCGCTCTTGGCCGGGACGGACTGGAGGCGGACTTGCATCTTGACTTACAACGTACTTACCCCCCTTCCGAGTTCACATGAACATCAATTTTGAAAACCGGCTCATCGCCGAGCTGGAAGAGCTGAAGAAAGCCGGCACCTACAAGCGGTTGAGGCATCTGACCTCGCCGATGGACGCCCGGGTGGACATGGAAGAGGCGGGCGATGTCGTCGTGTTGTCTAGCAACAATTATTTGGGGCTGGCGAACGATCCCGGCGTCGTGAAGGCCGGCATCGCCGGCCTCAAGCGGTACGGCGCTGGGACGGCCTCGGTGCGGTTCATCTGCGGCACCTACGACATCCACCGCGAACTGGAAGCGAAGCTCGCGGCCTTCCTCGGATTCGATGCCGCGCTGACTTACGTCTCGTGCTGGGCGGCGAACGAAGGTCTGCTGCCGACCCTCGGGACCGCCGGCAATACGATTATTTCCGACGAGCTCAATCACGCGTCCATCATCGACGGCTGCCGCTTGGCCGGCGCTCGCACGGTGCGGTTCAAACACGCGGACATGCTGCACTTGGAGTCGCGCTTGCGTGAGGCCGAGGGCACCGCGTTCGTCGTGACCGACGGCGTTTTTTCGATGGAAGGCGACCTCGCCAACCTGCCGGAGATCGTCGCGCTCGCCGAACGGTATGGCGCCGTGACCATCGTGGACGACAGCCACGGCATCGGCGTCATGGGCAAGACGGGCCGCGGCATCATCGAGCATTTCGGCCTGCGCGGCAAGGTCGACGTCGTGACCGGAACGCTGGGCAAAGCGCTCGGCGGTGCGGCCGGCGGTTTCGTCGCCGCGAGCTCGGCCGTCGTCGAGACGCTCGTGCAGCGCTCGCGTACGCAGCTGTTTTCTAACGCGTTGCCCGCGACCGTCGCGTCGAGCGCGCTTGCTGCAGTGAAGACGCTCGAAGAGCATCCGAAGCTCATCGAAAAATTGCGCGCGAACGTTGCGTATTTCCGCGCCGGCTTGGCGGCCTTGGGCTTTTCGGCGCTGCCGGGCGAGAGCGCGATCGTGCCCTTAATCGTCGGTGAAACCGCCTTCGCGATCGCGATGAGCGACCGTCTGCTTGCCGAGGGCGTGTTCGTCACCGGCTTCGGCTTCCCGGTCGTGCCCGAGGGGGCGGCACGCATCCGCATCCAGCTCAGCGCGGCGCACAAGAAGAAGCATCTCGATAAGGCAATGGCCGCTTTGCAAAAAGTTGGCAAAGAGCTCGGTCTGATTTAGGCAGGCACGCCGGGCAGGCCGCGGCGAACGGACGCGCTTCGCCCGTCGTTCATTAAGTTGATCCTCCCTTTCTTAAGGAGAACCGGCTGTTGATGTCCGTCTCGCGCTCTTCGATAGCTCTCATCGCCTTCGCGGCGACCCTCGGAAGCCGTCCGCCGCCAGCACCGTCGCGTTCCAATTGCCGACGTCCGAGGGCTGGCGCCATGAGACCCCGTTGAGCAATCCCGATCGCACGGTGGACCAGTGGAAGCTGTCGACCGAGATCGTGACGGTCGTTCACGACACCGCGGCGGTGTTTGCCGACCAAGTCGCGAGCATTCGCAAGAATCTCAACGACATGGGCAGCAAACCGAAGGTCGACAAAGACGTGCCGTGCCAAGGCCAGCAGGCGCACATTTTTGAATTTTCATATGGACCCGAAGGCAAGATCGTGACCACGAATCGCATGCTGCTCCCCGACGGTCCGAGCGGGCTGACGACGGTGACGTACACGCGCACTTTGGACCAGTTCGATCCCGACGTCAAAAAGGCGATCGACAACTTCTGCAAACCGCCCGCGTAAAACAGTAACGACCGCGCCCTAAGAGCGGGATAGCGCGGCCGCGGGGCGGGAAGATGGCGGGATGCCGTCATTTTCTCGCTCCATCCGTCTGGCCGGGGCCGTCGCCGCCTTTTTGCTGGCCGCCAACGCTATCGTCGGCGCCCAGACCGCCGTACGCAGCGGCATCGACCCGCAGAATTTCGATCGCACGTGTAAACCGTGCGACGATTTTTATCAGTTCGCGGTCGGCGGGTGGATCAAGAATCATCCGGTTCCCGCCACGAAATCCGCGGTCGGCAGCTTCCAAGACTTGGCCGAACGCAACGACGAGGTGCTGCGCGGGATTCTCGAGACCGCGGCGGCCTCGCATGCCGCTGCCGGGTCGGACGAACGCCGGATCGGCGACTACTATGCGAGCTGCATGGATACGGCGGCGATCGACGCAGCCGGTGCGAAACCGATCTCGCCGCTGCTGGCCGACGTCGCCGGCCTGAAAGATGTGCGCTCGCTTGCGCGGCTGCAGGCGCTGCTCGGCTCGCGCGGCGTGGGCGGAACGTTCTTCCAATTCGGTCCGCGCGCCGACGCGCACGACGCGCGCACGACGATCGCGCAAATCTCGCAGGGCGGCCTGACGCTTCCCGATCGCGACTACTATCTCAAAGACGACGAGAAGACCAAAGCCATTCGCGCCGCGTACGTGACCAACGTCGGTCAGACGCTCGCACTGCTCGGCGAAAGCCCGGACGCGGCCGCCAAAGACGCGCAGACAGTGCTCGCCGTCGAGACCGTGCTTGCTAAGAACGCGATCGCGCGGGTGGATCAGCGCGATCCGGCGTCCACCGATCACAGGATGACGTTCGCGCAAGTGCAGGCGCTGGCGCCGAACGTGGATTGGGCGTCGCTGTTCGCCGGGTACGGGGTGCCCGAGAGCGTGGGTATCAACGTCGCCCAGCCGTCGTACCTCAAAGCGCTCTCCGACTTTTTGGGCACGGCGAACGTCGATGATCTCAAGACCTATTTGCGCTGGCGCGTCGTGCACGACTTCGCGCCGGTGTTGGCCAAGACGTTCGAAGAAGCGAATTTCGCCTTCTTTTCGAAAACGCTGAACGGAACGCCGGAGCAGGCGCCGCGCTGGAAGCGCTGCGTTGCCGCCGTGAACGGTAACCTCGGCGACGCGCTCGGAAAACTCTACGTCGCCAGGACCTTCCCGCCCGAAGCCAAGGCGAGTGCGCTTGCGATGGTCCAAAACATCAAGCAAACGTTTCGCGACGATTTGGCGACGCTCGATTGGATGAGTCCCGAGACGCGCCGGCGCGCCGTTGCCAAACTGGACGCGTTCGTCGTGAAGATCGGCTACCCGGACAAATGGCGCGATTACTCGAGCTTGAAGATTTCGCGCGACGCATATGCTTCCAATCAACTCGCGTCAAACCAGTATCGCTCGGCCGACGCGATGTCGCGGATCGGCAAGCCGGTGGATCGCGTGCGCTGGGGCATGACGCCACCGACCGTCAACGCGTCGTACAATCCGAGCGCGAACGACATCACCTTTCCGGCGGGCATCCTGCAGCCTCCGTTTTACGACAAGGATGCGGACCCGGCCGTCAATTACGGCGGCATCGGGGCGGTGATCGGGCACGAAGCCACGCACGGCTTCGACGATCAGGGCCGCAAGTTCGATCCGTACGGAAATCTCGTGGATTGGTGGGCGGCCGAAGATTCAACCAAATTCAACGCGCGCGCCGACTGCATCGTCAAGCAGTACGATGCGCTCTCGCCGCTGCCGGGCGTGCCCGAAAACGGCAAGCTCGTCCAAGGCGAGGCGATTGCGGACCTCGGCGGTCTGACGATCGCCTACAAAGCCTTCGAGAAGTGGCAGGCGCAACATCCGCGCCGCACGATCGACGGCTTCACCCCCGAGCAGCGGTTTTTCATCGGCTGGGCGCAGGTGTGGTCGTCCAACATGCGGCCCGAGCAAGTGGCCCTTCGTGCAAAGACCGACGTGCACGCCTACGCGAAGTTTCGCGTCAACGCGACCTTCGCCGACATGCCCGAGTTTGCGGCCGCTTGGGGCTGCAAGACCCCAGAATTGATGACGCGCCCGGTCGCCGAGCGATGTCAGATCTGGTAACGCTTAGCGCGTTATGAGTTCCGCTGTGGGCACGATTCGGTAGGTCGCCGGATCGTGCGCCACCAGCGCGTCCCCGGCGAAATAGCCAAGCTCTTTGCGCTTGCCGTTCGTCGTGTTCTCGACGGTTTCGACATCGCGGATGTATTGGTCGAAGGCGAGCGACGATCGCGCGCCCGCTTGTTGGCGCGCCCAATATGCGCCGGTGAGGATGTCGCCCGCTTCTCGCATGGACTGTGCCGCCGAAGTGAGGCGATCGTTGAGCACTTTGTTGCTCACGCCCCACGATTGCCACGAACGCCACAGCGTCGGCGCGAGCTTAGAAAACTTCGCCCCGGGCGTCAGGAACATTGACTTGTAATAAACGAATTGCAGGTTGTCGATCGGCATGACCGACGACAGGGCAAACCCTCGAAATGGAACGCCCTTGATGCGATAATCGAAGAGGACGTAGGCGGACTGGGCGCCGGCGACGCCCGACACGGGCTGCGTTTCGATGACGTGGACGGATTGGAAACCGAGCCCCGCGGGCTGGGGGTATTTCAAAAAGCGCGTCAGGGTTTCGGTCGGCGAGCCGTAGGGGACCGTGAGGTGCGTGCGCGGATCGTTCCCGGGCAGGCCGGGCGAAACCGCGACGTTCGCCGGACACCCGAGCGCGAGGTAGCTCTCGACCCTCTCGGAGCCGGCTTCCACGCAGCCTTGAAAGGAATTCAACACCTTCCAGCCGTCGGGCAGCGCAATCGTTCCCGAGCCGAAGTCCACCGTGTGCAGCGGCACATTCGGCAGACGCGCCGCCGCCGTTTGGCGGGGAAACTGTTGCGCGAGGCGGCGCGTCAAGGCGGGCAACGACTTCGCGATGCGGTCGCGGCGATCCACGGCGATGCCGGCGATGTTCGGTGCGATCGCGATCAGGACGCCGGCGACCGGCGTGCCGTGATCGGTGGCCTCGAACGATCCCTGGACGAAGCGATCCTTCCGATCGGCCACCGCCTTCGTGAGGTGGACGCCGGTGACGAAGAGTTGTGCGCCGATCTTGCCGTAGGCTTCCCGGAAAATCGTGCGCGCCGATTGCGAGCTCGTGACGGGCACGACGAAGGTGCTTCCGGCGTCGTCCGTTTTCGCCGAAATCGGTGCGCAGGCGGAGAAGATCGCGGCGACGCCCGCAAGCGCAATCAAACGTCTCGTCATCTTGCTCGGCAGAATCGGCGAGGAAACGGCGAGAACCTGCCGGCTTCTCGCGCTAGCGGTTGACGCTGCTCATATCGGGGTAGCGCGCTCCCGCGGCGGCGCCCTTGGGAGCGGCTTCGGCGATGCGGTCGAGATCGGACTTCGTCAACCGCACGTTCGCCGCGCCGGCGTTTTCTTCGAGATACCGCCGCCTCTTCGTCCCAGGAATCGGCACGATATCCTGGCCCTGCGCGAGCAGCCACGCGATTGCGAGTTGCGATGGCGTGACGGCCTTCTCGTCGGCGATCTCGCGCACACGAGCGACGAGCTGCAGGTTCTTGTCGAAGTTTTTTCCTTGAAAGCGCGGACTGGCCCGACGGTAATCGTCGGCGGGAACATCGGCGGGCGACGCAAACGCACCGCTCAAGAACCCGCGGCCGAGCGGGCTGTAGGCAACGAAGCCGATCCCGAGCTCGCGAACGGTTGGAACGATTTCGTCCTCGGGGTCTCGCGTCCAGAGCGAATATTCCGTCTGCAACGCGCTGATCGGATGGATGGCATGCGCGCGACGAATCGTCTGCGCGGCCGCTTCCGAGAGTCCGATGTAGCGAACCTTGCCGGCCTCGACGAGCTCCGCCATCGCGCCGACGGTTTCTTCGATCGGCGTCTTGGGATCGACGCGGTGCTGGTAGTAGAGATCGATGTAGTCGATGCCGAGTCGGCGCAGCGACGACTCGCACGCGCTGCGCACGTAGTCGGGCGCGCCGTTGACGCCGAGAAACGCGCCGTTTTCCCCGCGCATGTTCCCGAATTTCGTCGCGAGGGTGACCTTTTCGCGACGATGGGCGATGGCGCGGCCGACCAGCTCTTCATTCTTGAACGGCCCGTACATGTCGGCCGTATCGAGAAAGGTTATGCCGAGTTCGATCGCGCGATGGATCGTCGCGACGGATTCGCCGTCGTCTCGGCCGGTGTAAAATTCCGACATGCCCATGCAACCGAGCCCGAGCTCAGAAACGGTCAGGCCTTGGGTTCCCAGTGCGCGCTGCTTCATAGGTGTTTCGACCGCGAAGGGC
>JACRTZ010000130.1:0-2360 GCA_014304965.1 Vulcanimicrobiota bacterium
CAGTTGGTTCGCGTTATCCCAATTCACATTGGCGCCGAGCGCTTGCGAAACGAAGCGGAGCGGGACGTACGTGCTCGCGCCGATGATGAACGGTGCGACGTCGAGGTTCTGCGGCTGACCGTTGACGGTCGCGGCCGTCGAGCCGATCCGCAGCGATACCGTGCGATTGTTGCCGGTCGCGTTGATCGATCCGTTCTGATACACGACCGTCGCGCCGAGTTGCTCGAAGACGCCGCGCAGCGGCACCAGCACGCGACCCGCGCGCATGATAGGCGCCGGATTCAGGTTCGCGGTTTGACCGTTGACTTGGACGGTAACGGCCAGCGCGGGGCCCGCGACCAAGAGCGATGCGGCAACGGCCGCCGCCGCGACGACGATTTTGTAACGATGTGGATGCAAAATAATGACCTCCAAAGGCTCACGTGATCAGTGGCCGTGCGAGGATCACTGTACCCAGTATCTTCCCAGAAAATGCGTTCCCAAGCGAGGCCCCGTTCGCGCGGTGAGCGAGAAACCGTCGCTACGCTTGGTTACCGAACCGGCCTAGTGCGCTCCGAGCGGGACGGGCTGATCGACTTCTTCAACCTCGTGTTCCGCGCGCATCGCCCGTTTGGCCGCCTTGCGGCGATCGTAACCATCCTTCCAGCCCATGATCCAGGTGTACATCACGGGGACGAGTACGAGCGTCAGGATGAGCGACGACATCAAGCCGCCGATCAGCACGGTGCCCATCGAGCGGCGCGTCTCGGCTCCCTCGGTCAATCCGAGCGAGAGCGGCAGCATGCCGAAGATCATCGCAAACGTCGTCATCAAGATCGGCCGGAACCGCACGTGCGCCGCTTCTTTCATGGAAGCAAAGACGTCGAGGCCTTTCTTGCGCTGTTGATTCGCATAATCCACGAGCAGGATGCCGTTCTTCGAGACGAGGCCGAAGAGCATCACGATCGCGATCATCGAAAACAAATTGATCGTCTGGTGGCTGACCGCGAGGCCGCCCAGCGCGCCGATGATCGCTACGGGCACGGAAAACATCACGATCGCGGGCTCGATGAAGGAGCCGTACAGCACGACCATCAGCATGTACACGAGCACGACCGAGGTGATCAGCGCGATCCCCATGCCGATCATCGCCTGCTGAAAGAGATCCGTGTCGCCCTCGGTGATGTAGCGAACGCCGCTCGGTAAAAAGCCCGGCGTGTTCAATTTCTTGACGACCGGCGTTACGATGTCGCCCTGCGCGACGTGCTGTTGCGGATCGATGTCCGAGGTGACGCGAATGACCCGCTCGCGATTGAGGCGCTCGATCTTGGTCGGTGCGATCGTCTGAGTGAAATCCGCCACGGACGCGAGCGGGATCATCTGGCCGCCGGTCGCGCGCAGACGCACCTGCTGAATCGTCGCGAGGCTGTTGCGCTGTTGGACGGGCAGCTCGAGCCGAACGTCGGTCAGCCCGTTGACCAGCCGTACCTTGGTGGACACGACGCCGCCGATCGCGATGCGCGCCGCGAGTGCCGCTTGGCCGGGCGACACGCCGAGAATCGCCGCCCGCGCAGGGTCGATGTGAATGTTCAAGCGCGGCCCTTCGGCCTCGGCCGCGCTTTGCGCGTTGATGGTCCCCTTCTCTTCCTTGAGTAAGGCGACGACCTGATTCGCTGCCGCCTCGAGCGCGACGTCGGGTCCCGTCAAGGTGAACGCGATCGGGTTGCCGCCTTCGCCCGCAACGTGATACGCGGCGCCCGGCACGACCCAATAGAGTTTGCGTGCGGCCGCGAGGACGCGATCGGTTTCTTTGCGCCGGTTCTTGTCGAGCACGACGGAGAAGCGCGCGACGTGGCCGCCCACGACGCTGCCAAAGCCCGACGGCTTGGCGCCGACCGTATCGAGCACGGACGAGACGCCGTCGATCTTGAGCAGCTCGCGCTCCAGCTTCGCCATCGCCGCGGACGTCACCGAGAGCGGTTGCCCGATGTGATACGTCAGCGAACCGCGCAACACGCCGTTCTCGCTCGGGGGAATGAACTCGGCGCCGATTTTCGGGAACGGCAAGAACGGCAAACACATGAGCAGGCAGGTCACGGCGGTGAAGACGAGCGACCGCCAGCGCGAGGTCACGAACACAAACGGCTTTGCCGCTCGCGGATGGCGGTCGGACAAGAACATAGCAAAGAGCTTGGCAATGCCCCAGATCGCCAGCACGAGGAGCGCCGCCGCCACGTTGATCTTGATCGCGACCAATGGGTTGAAGACGAGCGTGAGCGAATCGAGCACCAGCACGGCGCACGCGTACGGCACGAAAACGCGATGGTTGAGGGCCCAGGGCAGCGCGGTGTCCGAATACCAGCGGCCCAGTGCGTCAAAGG
>JACRTZ010000130.1:2370-10641 GCA_014304965.1 Vulcanimicrobiota bacterium
GTGCTGCGCTTCTTCACCGACCAGCGGCCGGCGAACAGCGGCGTAAGCGTGAATGACACGAACAGCGAGAACAGCGTCGCCACCACGATCACGACGCCGAACTCTTTCATGTATTTCCCGAGGATGCCCGACAGGAACGCAATCGGCAGGAACACGACGACGTCCACTAAGGTAATCGTAATTGCGGCTTGGCCGATCTCGGTTCGGCCGTCGATTGCAGCGTCGAGCGGGGTCTTGCCCATGTCGCGATGGCGCGTGATGTTTTCGAGCACGACGATCGAGTCGTCCACCAGGATGCCGATGGTCAGTCCGAGCCCCATCATCGAGATGAGATCCACCGTAAAGCCCATGAGCCGCATGACGATGAACGTCGCGAGCAGCGAGGTCGGGATCGAGATCATGACGACGACGGCGTTACGCCACGCGTGCAGAAACAGCAGCATCACGATCGCGGTCAGCACGATGCCTTCGAGCAAACTTTGAAGCACGCCGTTGATCGAGGCTTTGGTGTAGTCGGACGAAGCGTCGATCTCGGTGAGCGTGACGAGCGGATACTTGGTCCGCAGCTCCGCCACTTTCTTGCGCGCGTTCTCGGTCGTCTTGACCTCGTCCGCGTCGTTTTGCCGCTGGATCTCCACCCGAATGGACTGGAGGCCGTTGAAGTGCGAGGGACGGCGCATCTCGACGTGTCCGTCGTCCACCGCGGCAATGTCGCCGACGGTCAAGAAGCGTTGCGCACCGCCCGGTACCTGCAGCGGGATACGTAAAATGTCTTGCGGCTTGATGATGTCGGCGTGCACCGACACGGTAACTTCTTGGGTCGCCGAATCCATGCGGCCGCCGGGCAGGTTCGCGTTGTTGGCGGCGAGCGTGTTGCTGACATCCGCCAGCGTGGCGTTCGTCCCCAAAAGGCGCGACTCGTCGGGGAAGACGTGAATCTCGCGCTTGGCGTCGCCCGAAGTGTCCACCGACAAGACGCCCTTGACCGATTTGAGTTCGGGCACGATCCGGTCGGTGACGACGTCGCTTAGTTGCGGCAGCGTCAGTTTCGGGCTGCTCGCGACAATTTCGAGGATCGGATCGCTGGCCGTCGAGGCCTTCGACACCCGCGGCGGATCGAGGTCGCTCGGCATGTTAATGCGCGCAGTGTCCACCGCGCGCTGCACCTGGATCGCTTCGTAATTAAGATCGGTATCGAGTTTGAACCGCGCGATCACGAACGCCGTCCCCTCCTGGAGGATGGCACGCATCTGGTCCATGTTTTCCATACCGTCGAGTTGATCTTCGATCGGCTTGACGATCAGTTTTTC
The DNA here is from genome assembly GCA_014304965.1 of Vulcanimicrobiota bacterium. Lineage (GTDB taxonomy): Bacteria > Vulcanimicrobiota > Vulcanimicrobiia > Vulcanimicrobiales > Vulcanimicrobiaceae > Cryoxeromicrobium > Cryoxeromicrobium davisii. Next base: position 3,681 of record JACRTZ010000130.1, read on the forward strand.
CATCTCGGCGGGCGCCGCGCCGGCATACCCGATTCCGATGAAAACGACCGGAAACGCGACGTTCGGAAACAGGCTGACCCCGAGCGCAAAGTACGACATGATGCCGTACACGACGAGGCCGAAAAAGACCATCAGGGTGATGACGGGACGAGTGATCGCGAAACGGGTCAGCCACACGGCAGAGGAAACCTCACACGAAAACGGCCGGTACGAGGACACGTACGACCGCGAGTGGCCTCAAGTTTCGCTCCCCGCCCGAACCCCGGCCTCTCGGCCCGTCCGCCGCCGGCATCAAATGTTCGGCGGCCGCACGACTCGCGACCGGCGGCCGCCACAACGCGACTCGGGGACGCCCAAAATTTCGCTTCGTGCGAAATTTCTGCTCGACCACTTTTGCGCTCTCGCCTTCCGTGGCTGCGCGCCAAAAGCTGGACGCCCCTCGCCGCTGTCGTGCCATCCGCCGGTCCGATCATGCGCTCCGGCAGGGCGTTATGGTGCGCGAGACTGGACTCGAACCAGCACGCCCTTGCGGGCGCTAGCCCCTCAAGCTAGTGCGTCTACCAATTTCGCCACTCGCGCATCGAACGTCGGGATAGGGCCTTGAGGGCCCGTTTCCGTTCGAGTCCGCCGGGACGGGACCTTGCCGGACGCGTTACTTCAGTTTGGGGTCGAGGGCGTCGCGCATGCCGTCGCCGAGGTAGTTGACGGCGAGCACGGTGACGAGGATGCACAGACCGGGGAGGATCGCGACCCAAGGCGCGTTCGACATGTTCGACTGCGCGTTCGCGAGCATGTTGCCCCAGGAAGCGGTCGGCGGCTGAATTCCGAAGCCCAAGAACGAGAGCGTGGATTCGAGGATGATCACGTTTGCAATCTCGAGCGTCCCCTGCACGATGATCGGCGCGACGGCGTTGGGCAGCAGGTGACGGAAGATGATGCGCCCGTCGCGGTTGCCGAGCGCGCGCGCGGCTTCGGTGAATTCTTTTTCACGCAGCGACAGAAACGAGGCGCGCACCAAACGCGCGAGCGACGGCCAGGAAAGGCCCCCAATGATGATCACGATCGTGCCGAAGTTGAGTGCGGCCTTGGTCGAGGTTGCCGACACGATCGCGGTCAGTACGAGCAGAAGCGGCAGCAGCGGAATGGACAGGAAGACGTCGGTCAGCCGCATGAGCCAATAATCCACCCAGCCGCCATAATAACCGGCGATCGCGCCCACAACGGTGCCAATCGTCAGCTCCATGATCACGGCGAAGAGCGCGACCGTCAGCGAGATCTGCGCGCCGTAGATGAGGCGCGCCAACAGATCGCGGCCCACTTCGTCGGTGCCCAGGAAGTGGCCGGCGACGCCGGGTGCGAGCGGGGTGCCCGACCAGGCGTTGTCTATCGCGTTGGGATCGTGAAGCGGCAGCACGTGCGCGAGCGCGGCGATCAGGACCATGAACGCGATCACGAAGGCGCCGACAATGGCCGGCTTATGCCGGCGGAGGCGTTTCCAAACGCCGTGGCGTTCGAGTTGGAAGTCGTCGTCGGCCGTAATGGCCAAGCCGCCGGGAGGCAGCGTCGTCGTCGCCATCAGTCGTATTTCACCCGCGGATCGAGCCAGGCATACGCCACATCGGCAACCAGATTGAAAAAGACGACCAGGAACGAAACCATCATCAAATAGCCCATCAGCAGCGAGAAGTCGAACTGACCGAGCGCGTTGATGAAGAGCCGGCCCATCCCGGGCCACGCGAAGATCGTTTCGGTCACGACGGCACCTGCGACGAGTCCCGGCAGCGAGAGCGCAACGATCGTCACGACCGGCATCAGCGCGTTCTTGAGACCGTGCCGCATGATGATCGTCATCTTGTCGAGCCCCTTCGCGGCCGCGGTGCGCATGTAGTCGGTCTTGAGGACTTCAAGCATCGAACTGCGCGTGAAGCGGCTCCACGTCGCAAGGAACAGCAAGCTGAGCACGATGGTGGGCAAGATGAGGTGCTGCAGACGGTCGCCGATATTGAAATCGTCGGAATTGCTCAGGCCGGCCGACGGCAACGCGATGTGATAGCCGAACGCGTTGATGCCGTTGACCGCGAACGCAAGCTGCAGCATGAGCGCGAACCAGAACACGGGCATGGACTGGCCGAAGAACGCGAACGTCGTCACGAGGTAGTCCACCGACGAATAGGGTTTGATGGCGGCGATGATTCCGAACGCGACGCCGACGATGAGCGAAAACGTGAAGGCGCTGCCCATCAGCAGCAGGGTCGCCGGCATGCGCTCCAAGATCGCCGCGGTGACGGTTTCCGAGTTCGACGTCGAGTACCCGAAGTTGCCGAAGTGCTGCGACTCGCCGTCGCTCTGAAGGCCGACGACCCGCGCGATCCACTTGATATACTGAATGTAGATCGGGTCGTCGAGGCCGAGATTGTGCTTGAGCCGGGCGATGTCGGCAGCGGTAATATGCGGGTTTTGAAGGTAGGGCGCGAGCGGGCCGCCCGGCGCGTTGCTCAGGATCGCGAACAAGATGACCGAGATCAGCAGCAGCAACGGAATCGCTTCGACCGTCCTGCGGACCACGTAGTTGAACAGTTCGCTCGCCTCCGTCTGGTTCGGTCGGCGCGCTTAGGGCGCGGCCGGAACGATTCCTGGTCTTACGCGTCTCGGCCGGCCGCCGGAAGGCCAAGAAGCTCGCGCGCCTGCGCCGGCGTTGCGAGCGGCCGCCCGAACTCGGTAGCGATGCGCGCGACCCGGGCGCCCAGCTCTTCGTTGGTCGCGAGCCGCCCCTTCGTATAATAGATGTTGTCCTCGAGCCCGACCCGGACGTGCCCTCCGACCGCAATCGCAAGCATCGCCATCGGCAGTTGCGCCCGCCCGATTCCCGCGACGGACCAGGTGCATCCCGCCGGCAGTCCGCCGGTCAGAAAGCTCAGGTTGCGCTCGTTCGCCGCGAGCCCGCCGGGCACGCCGAGCACGAAGTCGAGGTGGGCCGGAAAACGGACGAGCCCCTCGCGTTCGAGGATGCGCGCGTTGTCGAGATGACCGGCATCGAAAATCTCGAGTTCGGGCACGACGCCGTGGCGCGCGATTTCGCGCGCGATCTCGCGCATGATCGGGAAACTGTTCTCGAAAACCTCGTCGCCGAAGTTGACCGTCCCGCAGGTTAGGGTCGCCATGTCGGGGCGCACCCGTAGCGGGGCCGTCCGCTCTTGGGCCGACATGCCGATCGCGCCGCCCGTCGTGAACTGCACGATGAGATCGCTGCGCGAGCGCACCGCGCGCAGCGCTTCGTCGAAGCGCGAGGGCTCGCTCGTGTTCGCGCCAGCGTCGTCACGGCAGTGAACGTGCACCATCGCGGCGCCCGCTTCGCGGCATCGTGCCGCGGTTTCGCCGAGCCGCTCGGGCGTGTACGGCAGATGGGGCGTCGCATCGGGCGCCAGTTCGGCGCCGACCGCGGCGACCGTGACGATCAGCGGCTGCACGCGCTAGGTGAAATCTCCGGAATCGAGCCCGCGGCGAACGCGCAGGGTTTTCGGCGAAAACTGCACGTCGTAGAACAACGCTTGCAGCGTCAGTTGAAAGCCGGTCGTGAATAGCAACAGTGCGAGAATGATCGTTCCCGTCGCTCTGGGCACGCCCGTCTTCACCGAGACGTACCACTCGTGTCCGCCGAAGACTAACGCTGCTACGAACAGTGGGATTCCGATGATCCCGAACATCGTGCCGACGTTCATTTCCATGAGCACGTAGTTCACGAACAGCCTCCGCATGAGCCGCGCAAGCAGTTTCGGAGGGAAAGATACGAGCACATTACCAATCGAAAGCGAGCTGTGCTCGCCCGCATAGCGAGGCGGCATCTCGAACTCAGCGATGAGCCGCCGAGCGGTGCCCATCGCACACAGCAGATCGATCTCGAAAAAGTAGCGTTCAGAGAGTTTCGCGACGTCGATTCTCCGCAACGCGTCGGCGCGCAGAGCGACGAACCCGTTGGTCGGATCGCTGATCGTCCAGTAGCCGCTGCTGATTTTCACGAGCAGCGACAACCCGGCGTTGCCGATCAACCGAACTGCCGGCATCACGCGCACCGTCTCGGGATCGGCGAAGCGGTTTCCCTTTACCAAATCCACCTCGGGATGCCGTTCGAGCACGCGCACCATGAACGGCAGAAATCCGACGTCCATTTGATCGTCCGCATCCACCTTCACGATCACGTCCGCACCGAGCGACAAGGCGTGCGCGATGCCCGTCTTGACCGCGCCGCCGACGCCCCGATTGACTTCGTGGCGGAGCACATGAACACGCTCGTCAGGTTCGATCGCTTCGTGCGTTGCTTCCGGACATGCGTCGTCGACGACCACCACGAAACTCGCTTCGGGAAGCGCCCGCGCGATCACGCGACGAATCGTCGCGCGCGCGCGGTAGGCCGGGATGACGATGGCGATAGTGAGGCTTGTCGCGGCCTCGCCCGGCCGTTCGATTTCGATCTGACTCGCGTGCATCTCCCCGCTCTATGGCGCGCTGCGAAGCGCAAGCCCTCCAGGCGCGTGCGCCCGGCCGCCTAGCGGTTCGGGGGCACGTTCATGCGAACGAGCGATTGGCGAACAGGTCGAAGGTCGGTAGCTTCGTTGCGGCGCCGACCGCATCGAGAAATGCGCGCGGATCGAACGTCCGCCGCGGGTGGCTCGGCGCCGTCGTACAGGCGACGACGTGCAGCGGCCGTTCGGCCCGCAGATCGAGGCGCGCAGCAAGCGCGAGATACGTGCGGCCGCCGAAAGCGATGCGCGTACCGTCTTCCACGACGATTTGGCGCCGTTCGCCTGCGGCAACCAGGTCGCGCGCGCGCTCGAGCGTGAGCGCGCCTTCGATGCGCAGCGCGTCTTCGGCGCCCGCCGGCGCGAGCTGCAGGCGCTCGGCCAGCGCGCGTGCATCGTCCACGCACTCGTCGAACGTCGGCGCCGTCGCGCCGGCCGCAAGCACGATGGCGTCTATGCCCTCGCGCAGAAACGCAAGACGATCGATCGCACCGTCCACGATGGCGAGCGTCGCCACGGATTGCAAACGCCGCACGACGCGGAGCACGGCCGTCGCGCTCGCCGGCCCCGCGAGTTCGTATTCTCCGGCGCGCCGAACCCGGGCGACCGCGATCCGCCCGAGCGCACCGCGCTCTTCGAGCACGTCGAGGATTTCGAGGGCGGGATCCGCGCTCACCAGCGACTCCGCGGACGCGAGCACCGCACCTTCGCGCAGGAAGATACGCGGCTTCGGCGTGCCCTCCACGACGTCGAATGTCTCGCCGTCGCGGCCTGCCGTGCAAACCGCGATCGCAACGCCTTGCGCCTGGAAGGCGCCGCAGAGCGCGGCGGCCGTCACCGTCTTTCCCGAATTCTTGGCGGTTCCGGCGACGGCGACCGAACGCGCGCCCGATGCGCGAACGAGCGACGCGAGTTCCGCAGGCGCATCCGCCGCGCGCGCGCTCATGCGATGTGAAAATACTTGAGCGCGGCGAACAACAGGCCGGTCGCGACGAGCGCGATGCCGCCGAGCAATCCGGCGCGTTCTTCGGCGCGCTCGCCGAGCACCGAGCCGAATCGCAGACCGAGCGTCGTTGCGACGACCGACGCAAGGGCGATCGCGGCAAGCGTCACCGGAACCGGTACGCCGAGATAGACGATCGAAAACCCGACGCCGAGCGAGTCGAGGCTGATCGAAAGCGAGGCGATGAACAGCCCCCACCCGTGCGAGAGATCGAAGTGCGTTTCGCTCTCGCGAAGCGTTTCGAAGATCATGTAGGCGCCGACGCCGACGAGCGCGGCGAACCCAAGGTACCCCGCAACGTCCCCGAGCATCACGCCGGCCGCTTTGCCGAGCGACGCACCGATGACGTTCATGCCGATTTCGGCGGCGGCGAACGCCAGCCCGATGCGTATCTTCGCGCCGGGCGGCGTGCCGCGTACGCCCACTCCGATGCAGACGGCGAAGACGTCGAGCGCCAGGGACAGCGCGACGAGCGCGACGCGAAGGGCCGAGAAGATCACGCGCTGCGTTTACGCGCGGAGCTGCGCGACTCCCGGCCGCGGCGTTTAGGCGAAGGTGACGCTCGGCGCGAGCAGTTGCGAAATCGTTTGGCGAAGCTGCACGAGCGTGAACGGCTTGTTCAGAAACGCGTTTGCACCCGCTTCACGCGCCGACGCGTCCACCGAGGAACGGTCGTGGCCGCTGATCATCAAGATCGGCGTGCGCGAGGTGAGCGGCTCCGCGCGCACGCGCCGCACGAATTCGATGCCGGTGATGCCCGGTAACATGAAGTCGGAAATGATCGCGTCGAACGGCGGTTCGCTCGCGAGCAGCGTCAGCGCCGATTCGGCGTCGTGGACGGTCGTGACCGCGGCGATGGGCCGCAGAACGACGGCCAATAACGCGCAGACGTCGGCATCGTCGTCGGCGACCAAAACGCGCTTCGAGGCCATAGGGCCCGAATTCGTTGACTCCACGTTACGGACGTTCGGCAGTTCGATGCTTGGCCGCCTCGGCCACGCATCACCAAATCTGTAAAGAATTAGACAGGACAGGCTTCTCACGCTTGGGGAACGGCCTCGCGATGACTCCGATGCGCGGCGCACTGGTCCTTTTGCTCGCGCTTTTCATGGCTCCGATCCTGAATTTGGCCCTGGCGGTGCCGCCCGGCGCGGTCGTCCGAGCGCTCTCGGCGCCGCACACGCTAGCCGCGATGCGCGTTTCGCTCGCGGCTTCGGTCACCGCGATCGCCGTCGCAACGCTGCTCGGTGTGCCGGCCGCCTATGCGCTCGCGCGCGCCGGCGAACGCGTTCGCGGCATCGGGTTGTTTTTGTTGGCGCTCCCGCTCGCGCTGCCGCCGATCGCCTCGGGCATGTTGTTGCTCGGAACGTTCGGCGAACGAAAACCGGTTGGTGCGTGGCTGTACGCGCACGGCGCTGGCATCGTGGACACGTTCTTAGGC
>JACRTZ010000284.1 GCA_014304965.1 Vulcanimicrobiota bacterium
ACCCCGACGTCCTGATCGCGGACGAACCGACCACGGCGCTCGACGTCACGATCCAAGCCCAAATTTTGGAGCTGATGAACGAGATGCAGGCGCGTCTGGGCTCGGCCATCATCTTGATCACCCACGACCTCGGCGTCGTCGCCGAGACGTGCAAGAACGTCCTCGTGATGTACGCCGGCAATCTCGTCGAGTACGGCAACGCGGGCCAGATATTTGAGGCGCCCCGCCATCCGTACACGATGGGTCTGCTGTCGTCGCTGCCGCGTCTGGACGCGGCCGGCGGCAACCAGCGGCTCGTCCCGATCGAGGGCCAGCCGCCGAACATGCTGCGCTTGCCGGCCGGCTGCACGTTCGCGCCGCGCTGCAAGTACCGCATGCCGATCTGCGATACGCCGGTGCCGCTGTACGATTTTGGCGACGGCCACGTGGCGCGCTGCTACCTGTACGACGAACGAACCGAAGGCGAGCGAACGCTCGACGTCAAGTCGGTGCCGGCGATTCCGAACAGCGCTCCCGCTCCGCCGGTGCAGGCGGTGGCGAAGTGAGCACGATGTCGGCTCCCGGCGTGCCGGTCGAGCCGGCGGTCGGTGAGGACGACCTCGTCGTCGTCCGCGACCTCTACAAGTACTTTCCGATTCATGCGGGCGTGCTGTCGCGTCACGTCGGCGACGTCAAGGCCGTGGACGGCATCGATTTCTCGATCAAGCGCGGCGAGACGCTGGGACTGGTCGGCGAGTCGGGCTCGGGCAAGACCACCGCCGGTCGCGTCGTGCTGCGCCTGCTGCCGGCGACCAAGGGCGAAGTCTTTTTCGAAGGCCGCAACATCCTCGAACTCGGGCGCGAGGAGATCCGCAAGCTCCGCAAAGAGATGCAGATCATCTTCCAGGACCCCTACGCGTCCTTGAACCCGCGTATGACCGTCGGCGATATCATTGGCGAGCCGCTTGCCATCCATCATCTGGCGCGCGGGAAAGAAGCCGAGACGCGCGTCCAGGAACTGTTGCGCCTCGTCGGATTGCAGCCGTATCACGCGAACCGCTATCCGCACGAATTTTCGGGCGGCCAGCGCCAGCGCGTCGGGATCGCCCGGGCGCTCGCGGTCAATCCCAAATTTATCGTTGCCGATGAACCCGTCTCGGCGCTCGACGTCTCGATTCAGGCCCAGGTCGTCAACCTGCTGCAAGATCTTCAGGAACAGCTCGGACTCACGTACCTGTTCATCGCTCACGACCTCTCGGTCGTGCGCCACATCTCCGACCGCGTGGCCGTCATGTACGTCGGCAAGATCATGGAGATCGCCGACCGCGACGACCTCTACAAGAATCCGCTCCATCCGTACACGATCGCGCTGCTGTCGGCCATCCCGATTCCCGATCCAAAGGTCGAACAGCGCCGCAGGCGCATCATCCTGACGGGCGACATTCCCTCGCCCGTCAACCCGCCGTCGGGTTGCCGTTTTCACACGCGCTGTCCGGTCGCGTTCGATCGTTGCAAAGTCGAAATTCCGGCGATGCTCACCTATGGGCCGAGCCACCAGGCCGCGTGCCATTGGGTCGAAGAACACGACGGCGAGGCGCCGGATCTGACGAAAGGCCGCGTCGAGGCGGTCGTCGAGCCGAAGACGCCTTCCTGACGTCACCGGCCGTCCGTCATTCTTCACGAAAAAGGCGACCGCGTTTCCGCAGTCGCCTTCGTTTCGCTAGGGTGAGAAAGCGCTAGGCTTTCTTTTTGCGTCCGCCTTTTTTCTTGCGTCCGCCTTTTTTCTTGGCGCCGCCCTTCTTGGCTCCGCCCTTTTTCTTAGCGGCGCCTTTCTTAGCTCCGCCCTTCTTGCGTCCGCCCTTTTTCTTGGCGGCGCCTTTCTTGGCTCCGCCCTTCTTGCGTCCGCCCTTTTTCTTGGCTCCGGCTTTCTTCGCGCCGCCCTTTTTCTTGGCTGCGCCTTTCTTGCGTCCGGCCTTTTTCTTTGCGGCCGGTGCGGCTGCGGCAGCCTTCTTACGGCCGGCTTTCTTTCGGCCTTTCTTTCGGCCGCGCGCAGGAGCGGCGACGCCGTCTTCCATTTCGCCCATGCCGCCCATCATATCGTTATCCAAGATGCCTCCTCGTCCGTTTGGACGATAATGCGTGGATGCGTCGACGCTAACGTCAACGCGGTTGGTTGCATCTTATACCGTGCTTGAAAAATTTGCAAGTTTGAGGTACGCGCGCGCCCGCGGTTTTGCACCCTACTTGACGGCGGGATTATACTTATGGCGTTTTCGCTTACCCCTTAATGCCCCGCGAAACGGAACGAGGACCATTTGAAAAAGCCGCTGATCATCGTCGAATCTCCGACGAAGGCGCGCACGATTAAGAAATTTCTGCCTCCCCGTTTCGTCGTAAAGGCCTCGGTTGGGCACGTGCGCGACCTGCCGAAAAGCACGCTGGGCGTTGACGTGGAGCACGATTTCGAGCCGCGTTATCTGACTATTAAAGGGAAGGGCGACGTCATCAAGGAGCTCAAGAGCGCCGTGAAAGTCGCGACCGACGTTTTCCTGGCAACCGACCCCGATCGCGAAGGCGAAGCGATCGCGTGGCACCTGGCGGAGCTCCTCAAACTCGACGATCCCAAGCGCATCGAACTTCACGAGATCACCAAGGACGCGGCGCTCAAGGCAATTTCCGAGCCCCACGCCATCGACATGGATCGCGTGAACGCTCAGCAAGCGCGCCGCATTCTCGACCGTTTGGTCGGTTATAAGATATCGCCGCTGCTATGGGCTAAAGTCCGCGGCGGCCTGTCGGCCGGCCGCGTGCAATCCGTGGCCGTCAAGCTGATCGTCGATCGCGAACGCGAGATCGAAGCGTTCAATGCCCGCGAGTATTGGACGATCGCCGCCCTGCTGGCGCCGGCCGGCGAGGCGATGAGCTTTGCCGCCGAGCTTTCCGAGGTGGACGGCGTCAAGGCCGAGATTGCGGCGGGCGACCGCGCGCACGCCATCGTCGCGGACCTGGAGGGCGCCGCCTATCGCGTCGCCGCCGTCAAGCAGCGCGAAACGCGCCGTAACGCGGCCGCACCGTTCACGACCTCGACGCTGCAACAAGAAGCGGCCCGCAAGTTGCGGCTGCGTGTCCGCCGCACGATGCAGATCGCCCAAGCGCTCTACGAGGGCGTGGACCTCGGCGCCCAGGGTACCCAAGGTCTCATTACCTACATGCGTACCGACTCGACGCGCATTTCGGACAGCGCGCGCGACGCGGCCAAGGCCTTCGTAGACTCTACCTTCGGCCCGGAATTCTACGGCGGTGCGCGCACCCACAAATTACGCGAGGGGGCGCAGGACGCCCACGAAGCGATCCGTCCGACCGACATCACGCGCACGCCCGATTCGTTGTCGAAAATCCTCAAGCGCGACGAACTGCGGCTGTATCAACTGATCTGGGAGCGGTTCGTCGCTTCGCAGATGGCGGCGGCGGTCTTCGATCAGACAACGGTGGACGTGGAAGCGACGCCCGCAACCTCCGCGACCCGCTACGGTCTGCGCGCGACGGGCAGCGTGCTGAAGTTCGCCGGCTACACCGCAGTATATGAAGAAGGCCGCGACGACGACGCCGCGGACAAGTTGGCGGACAAAGCCGCTGCCACGAAAGACGGACGGCCCGCCGGGCGCGTGATGCTGCCGGCGGTCGAACAGGCCCAAAGCCTCGACAAGAAATCGGTCGAGGCCAAGCAGCACTTCACCGAACCGCCTCCGCGCTATACCGAAGCCTCGCTGGTGAAAGCGCTCGAAGACAACGGCATCGGCCGGCCATCAACCTACAGCTCGATCGTCGAAACGATTCAAGCGCGGCAATACGTCGAGCAGTCGGAGCGGCGGTTTCGGCCGACCGAGATCGGCACGGCCGTCAACGATCTCTTGGCCGAGCACTTCAAAGACATCATGGACTTGAAGTACACCGCCAAGCTGGAGCACGAACTCGACCTCGTCGAGGAGCACAAAGAAAACTGGGTCGAAGTGCTGCGCGCCTTTTACGGCCCGTTCGAGCGCGACCTGAAGGAAGCGGAGCAGAAGCTCCCGCGTCTCGAGATCAAGGACGAGCCGACCGACGAGATCTGTCCCAATTGCGGACGGCCCATGGTCATCAAGACCGGGCGTTTCGGGCGCTTCATTTCGTGCACCGGTTACCCCGAGTGCAAGACGACGAAGCCGATTCTCAAAGACACGGGCGCCAAGTGCCCCAAGGACGGCGGCATGGTCGTCGAGCGCCGCTCCAAGCGCGGCCGCACGTTCTTTGGCTGCGCAAATTACCCGGCCTGCGATTTCGTCTCGTGGGACCGCGTCGTGCCCGAGCCATGTCCGGTGTGCGGCGCGTACGTGGTCGCCAAATCGCGGCGCGGTACCGTGATGCTTGAGTGCAGCAAGGACAAGACGCACGACACGAGCGCTATCGGCGGTGCCGAACGCGAGGGTTCGGAAGCGGAAGCGGCGCCCGCCTGACCCCGCGCGACATGAGCGCATCGGTGCGCGTCATTGGCGGAGGGCTCGCCGGATGTGAGGCGGCGTGGCAGGCCGCGCGCCGCGGTCTCGACGTCGAACTGTTCGAGATGCGGCCGCTGCGGCGGGGGCCCGCGCACGTCACCGACGACCTGGCCGAACTGGTGTGCAGCAACTCGCTGCGCGGCGCGGCGCTCGAGAATGCGGTCGGACTGCTCAAAGAAGAGTTGGCTCGCATGGGCTCGCTCATCGTGACGAGCGCGCGCGAAGCCGCCGTCCCGGCGGGCGGCGCGCTTGCGGTCGATCGCGAGCGTTTCGCCCGGCTCGTCCAATCGCGACTGGAAGCGTTGCCCAACGTCCGCATCGTTCGCGAAGAAGTGACCGCCATCGACCCGGCGATTCCGACGATCGTCGCGTGCGGGCCGCTACCCTCGGAGGCACTCTCGGCGGCGCTCGACGCGCTGCTTGTCTCGGGTTCGAGCCCCGGTGCGGCGCGCTTGCACTACTACGACGCGGCCTCGCCGATCGTGGCGGCCGACTCGCTCGACCGCTCCCGGATGTACGCGAAGTCGCGGTACGATAAGGGCGACGGCGACGACTACCTCAACGTGCCGCTCGATCGCGAGCAGTACGCGACCCTGTTGCGCGACCTTCGCGAGCTGCCGAAACATCAGCCCAAGGACTTCGAGACCGACGCCGCCGCCGGCGCGGTGCCCTATTTCGAGGGCTGTCTGCCGGTCGAAGAAATGGCAGCGCGCGGCGACGACGTTATGCGATTCGGTCCGCTCAAACCGGTCGGACTGCGCGACCCCGGTACGGGCGCGACGCCGTATGCCGTCGTTCAATTGCGAAAAGAAAATGCCGCCGGCACCGCCTTTAACCTGGTCGGTTTTCAGACGCGCCTGACGTGGCCGGCGCAAAAAGAAGCCTTCGGCAAGCTGCCGGGTTTTGCGGAAGCCGAATGGCTGCGCCTCGGCGTCATGCATCGGAACTCGTTCGTGGACGCGCCGCGCGTCCTCGAGGCGGACCTGCGCGTGCGGGGCTGCGAGCGCGTCTGGCTCGCCGGCCAGATCACGGGCGCCGAAGGGTACGTCGAGGCGGCAGCCTGCGGCCTGATCGCCGCGCTTTCCGCGAGCCACGTGCTTCGCGGGCTCGCGCCGCCGGCGGTGCCCGCCGATACGGCGCTCGGCGCGGTCGTCGCGCACTTGCAAAACGAGACGACTCACGACTTTCAGCCGGCAAACGTGACCTGGTCGTATTTCAGCCCGCCCCCGAACGCGCCGCGCGACAAGCGCGAACGCCGCCGTCTGATGGCGGAGCGGGCCCTCGCGCGGCTGGCCGAATGGAGTGTGGAACTTGAAGCGGCCTCGGGGGTACCAGCGTAAGTGAACATCCGTTCTACCACGATTCTCGGCGTGCGGCGCGACGGCAAGCTCGCGATTGCGGGCGACGGGCAAGTGACCCTCGACAAGACGATCGTCAAACACGGTGCGCGCAAAGTACGGCGCATCGCGGGCGGCACGGTCCTCGCGGGTTTCGCGGGTTCGGCTGCCGACGGCATTACGCTTCTCGAAAAATTCGAAGGCAAATTGACGGAGTACAAGGACATCGTGCGTGCGGCCGTCGAGCTGGCCAAAGATTGGCGTCAGGATCGCGCGTTGCGGCGCCTGGAGGCACTGATGGTGGTCGGCAACGCCGCCCATCTCTACGTGCTCAGCGGGACCGGCGACGTCATCGAGCCCGACGAAGGCATCGCCGCCATCGGCAGCGGCGGACCGTACGCGCAGGCCGCGGCGACCGCGCTGCTGCGGCACACCAATCTCGACGTCGAGACGATCGCCCGCGAGGCGCTCAAGGTCGCCGGTTCGATCGACATCTACACGAACGACGACATCGTGGTGGAAACGGTCTAAGGCCGCTTTTCACGAAGGAACGGAACATGACGCTCGGCGCTTTTTCGCGTGCGGCCACGGCCGCGATCTCAACTTCGCTACTGGCGTTCTCGGGCGGCCTGCCGGCAGGCGCGCAAGCCGCGCCCGCGCTGCCTCCCGTGCAGCGCGCTTTGGTTCATCACGCGGTCTCGACGGCAAACCCCGAGGCGCAAGCGGCGTTCGACGAAGGCCTGACGCTGATCTATGCGTTCAACCGCGACGAGGCTGCCAAGCGGTTCGCCAAAGCGGCCCAACTCGATCCGTCCCTTGGGATGGCGTGGTGGGGCGTCGCGCTCGCGAACGGCCCGAATCTGAACTTTGACATGACGCCGGAGCGTATCGCGACGGCCAACGACGCGCTTGCGAAAGCGCGGGCGCTGTCCGACAAGGAGTCGCCGGCCGAACGCCGTTACGTGGAGGCGCTCGCGACCCGCTATCCCCGAGACGCGAAGGTCGAACGGCGGGGGGGATACCGCGCGTATCGCGACGCGATGGCAAAATTGCACGCCGATTTCCCTGACGATCTCGACGCGGCGACGCTCTATGCCGAAAGTTCGATGGACGTTGACGAGTGGGGCTGGTCCAATGGCGTGCCGACACCGGCGGCGCAGACGATTGCGGCCACGCTGGTATCGGTGCTCGCGCGTAGTCCCAATCACCCCGGCGCGAATCACTATTACGTGCACGTCATGGATTTTGCCGGCGTCGCCGACCGCGCGCTTCCGAGCGCGCGGCGTCTGAGCGCGCTGCCGATCGAGCCCGCGGCGTCGCATCTCGTGCACATGTCGGGCCACAACTATCTCGATCTCGGTCTGTTCGTGCCGCTCGAGCGCGACAACAAGTCGGCGGTGGACGACGATCTCGCGTACGCGCCCACCATCGGGAAGACGCCCTGGCAGCTGGACTACTTCGGTCACAACCTCGACTTCTACGTGGGCGGGGCGCTGATGCTTGACGATCAGCCCGAGATCGCGCGCGCGGTCACGCTGTTTCGCGAGGCCAAGCGGCCGCAAGCGCTGCTCGCCATGGCGCGCAACGGACAGTGGGATGCGGTTCTCGCAAACGCGCCGCTGCCGACGACGAACGTGACGATGCGTTACGTGCGCGGCCTCGCGTTTCTCGGAAAGAACGACGTTACGAGTGCTCGCGCCGAATTGGCTGCGCTCGACACGATTCGCGACGGCGCGTCGGGTTTTCTCAAATTCATCTCGACCAATTACGACGATGTGCTGACGGCGCGCGTTGCGCACGCCGACGGGAACGACGCTCTGGCCGTCACAAAGCTGCGCGGCATCATCGCGTCGACGGCCGCGTATCCGCCCGAGGCGTTTCCCCCGTGGTATTATCCCGTCGGCGAATGGTTGGGCGCCGTCTTGCTCGCACGCGGCGATCTGCCCGGGGCTGAAGCGGCCTACCGCGCGGATCTGCAGCGAACCCCGCACAACGCTCGTGCGCTGTACGGCCTAATGCAGACCCTCTCGCGTCAGGGCCGCGTGGATGAATCCCGCGCCATCGCGCCCGAGATCGCGGCAAACTGGCGCGGCCCGTCCGACGATCTCCGTTCCAGCATCTAAGTATGGCCGGCAACGATCCCATCGCGTTCGTTCGCGACAACCGCGAACGCTATCTCGACGAGTTACGAGCTTGGATTGCCTGCCAGTCGGTATCGGCCGATCCGGAGCGCCATCCGCAGGTGCGGCGCTCGGCCGAAGTTGCGGTCGCGCGGATGCAGGCGGCCGGTCTCGACGACTGTACCGTTCTCGAAACGGATGGGCTGCCGGTCGCATACGGTTCCTGGCTGAAGGCGGCCGGCGCGCCGACGATCCTCATCTACGGCCATCATGACGTGCAACCCGAAGACCCGATCGCGCTTTGGAATTCGCCGCCGTTCGAAGGCACGGTGCGCGACGGAAAACTGTACGGGCGCGGCGCCGTGGACGACAAGGGCCAAGTGCTCATGCACCTCGCGGCGCTCGAGGCGCATTTGCGCACGCGCGGCGCGTTGCCGCTCAACGTCAAGGTCGTCGTCGAGGGCGAAGAAGAGATCGGCTCGCCGAACTTCGAGTCGTTCTTGGCGCGCGAGCGCGAGCGCTTGGCGTGCGACGTCGTCGTCGTTTCCGACACGGCCGTCTTCGCGGAAGACGTTCCGTCGCTGACCGTCTCGCTGCGCGGCCTCGTGCACTGGGAAATGACCGTTCACGGTCCCGCGAGCGATTTGCACTCGGGCTACTTCGGCGGCTTGGTCGTCAATCCGATCGAGGCGCTCGGCAAAATGCTCGCGAGCCTGCGCGCACCCGACGGCCGCATCGCGGTTGATGGGTTTTACGACGACGTACGCGAGGCGACGTCGCAAGAACGAGCAGAGATCGCCGCGTTACCATACGACGCTCTGCGCGAAGCGAAGGTGCTTGGCGTGCCGGTGCTCGCCGGCGGAGAACGGAACCGCGCTCCGCTCGAGCGTTCGTGGCTACGGCCGACGCTCGAAGTGAACGGTGTGTGGGGTGGGTACCAAGGGCCCGGTCACAAGACGATCGTGCCGAGTTGGGCGCGCGCCAAGATTTCGGCGCGGCTAGTCGCAAATCAAGATCCCGCGCACGTCAAACGTGCCGTGCGCGACCATTTGCAGCGCGCGGCCCCCGAGGGGGTGCGGGTGGAAATCGAAGCCGACGGTGACGTGCGCGCCGTCTCGACGTCGCGCGATCATCCGGCCGTCCGCGCCGCGGCGCGCGCGATGGAACGCGGTTTCGGCAAGCCGCCCGTTTTTATCGGCACGGGCGGGACGATCGGGCCGGTGTCGTCCTTCGATCGGATTCTGGGTTTGCCGCAGGTGCTCATCGGGGTAGGGTTGCCCGACGACGCGATTCACGCGCCCAACGAAAAATTCGACCTCAAACAGTTCTACGGCGGCATCGAAACGATGACATATTTGTACGACGAACTCGCGGAAGCGCTGCGATGAGCGATGCGGCGTTGACTCCGCGCGAAATCGTTGCGGAACTGGACCGGTACATCGTCGGGCAGGCGAAGGCGAAGCGCGCGGTCGCTATCGCGATGCGCAACCGCTACCGGCGCGAACAATTGACGGGCGAGATGCGCTCGGAGATCATTCCGAAAAACATCTTGATGATCGGACCGACGGGCGTCGGCAAGACCGAGATCGCGCGCCGCTTGGCGTCGCTGGCCGGTGCGCCGTTCGTGAAAGTCGAGGCGACCAAGTACACCGAGGTCGGCTACGTCGGACGCGACGTCGAGTCCATGATTCGCGATCTCGTCGAGGCCGCCGTGCGCATGGTGCAAGACGAGCGCCGCGCGGACGTCGCCGAGGCCGCCGAAGCCGCGGCCGTCGAGCGCGTGATCGATCTGCTCTATCCCGATACCCGCCCCCCGCAGCCCCCCGCGCCGGCCAATCCGTTCGGGCAGGCGCTCGGTTCGATTTTCGGTCAAGGCTTTGCCGCGCAACCGACGCCGCAGCAGACCGCCGTGCATCCGACCGTCGGCGACGATGCGCGTACGGTGCGCGAGCAAGCGAAGGCGGACGTCGAGCGCGGCTTCTTCGACGTGCGGCTGGTCGAAATCGACGTCGAGGAATCGCCGACCGTTTCGATCGGCATGCTCGGCGGCATGGATCAAGGCATGGGCGGCGCCGACATGGGCGAGATGCTCGGCGGCCTGCTGCCGAAGAAGAAGACGCGCAAGAAGATGACCGTCCCCGAAGCGCGCCGCATCTTCGCGCAAGAAGAAGCGAACAAGCTGATCGACATGGACGCGGTCAAGCGCGAAGCGCTACGGCGCGCCGGCGAAAACGGCATCGTCTTCATCGACGAGATCGACAAGGTTGCCGGCGGCCGCGACGGCACGCGCGGGCCCGACGTGTCGCGCGAAGGCGTGCAACGCGACATTCTGCCCATCGTCGAAGGCAGCACCGTGACGACGAAGTATGGGCCCGTCAAGACCGATCACGTGCTGTTCATCGCGGCCGGCGCGTTTCACATGTCCAAGCCATCGGACCTGATCCCCGAACTGCAGGGCCGCTTTCCCATTCGCGTCGAGCTGGATTCGCTAACCGCCGAAGACTTCAAGACGATCCTGACCCAGCCCAAGAACGCGCTGACCGAGCAGTATCGCCAATTGCTCGCAGT
>JACRTZ010000146.1 GCA_014304965.1 Vulcanimicrobiota bacterium
ATCGCAAGGTGTGGTGCTTCATCGGCGACGGCGAAACGGACGAGCCCGAATCGCTCGGCGCCATCTCGGTCGCCGCGCGTGAAGGTCTCGACAACCTGATCTTCGTCGTGAACTGCAACTTGCAACGGCTCGACGGTCCGGTGCGCGGCAACGGCAAGATCGTGCAAGAACTCGAACGCGAGTTCCGCGGCGCCGGCTGGAACGTGATCAAAGTGCTGTGGGGCAGCAATTGGGATCCGTTGCTCGCGGCCGATACGAGCGGCCGCCTCGTTCAGCTGATGAACGAGTGCGTTGACGGCGATTACCAAACGTTCAAGGCGAACGACGGCAAGTACGTTCGCGACAATTTCTTCGGCCGGTATCCCGAAACCGCGGCGCTCGTCGCGGATTGGACCGACGAGCAGATTTGGGCGTTGCAACGCGGCGGCCACGATCCGCGCAAAGTCTACGCCGCCTACGATGCGGCTTCGAAGAGCGTCGGTCAGCCGACCGTCGTACTTGCGAAGACCATCAAAGGCTACGGCATGGGCTCGTCGGGCGAAGCGCAGAACATCGCCCACCAGCAAAAACATCTCGACCTTAAGGCGATGCGCCAATTCCGCGATCGCTTCGCGATTCCGATTTCCGACGCGGATTTACCGGGTATGCCGTTCTACCGGCCGGCCGAAGAGAGTTCGGAGATGCAGTACCTGCGCGAGCGCGTCCGCGTGCTCGGCAGCGTGCCGCAGCGACGCCGGGCCGCGGCTCCGCTGACCGTTCCGCCGCTGTCCGTGTTCGACGCGTTGCTGAAAAGCTCGGGCGAACGCGAGATCTCGACCACCATGGCGTTCGTCCGGATCCTCAATGCCATGGTGCGCGACAAGAACATCGGGTCGCGCGTCGTGCCGATCGTCGCGGACGAATCGCGCACTTTCGGCATGGAGGGCATGTTCCGGCAACTCGGGATCTACTCGCCCATCGGGCAGCTGTACAAGCCGCAAGACGCCGCGCAGCTGATGTACTACCGCGAAGACAAAGCCGGCCAGATCTTACAAGAGGGCATCAGCGAGGCCGGCAGCCTGTGTTCGTGGATTGCGGGCGCGACGTCGTATTCGGTTTCCAACGAACAGATGATTCCGGTGTTCATCTTTTACTCGATGTTCGGATTTCAGCGCATCGGCGACCTGGCGTGGGCGGCGGGCGACATGCGCAGCCGGGGATTCTTGATGGGCGGCACGTCGGGACGCACGACCCTCAACGGCGAAGGTTTGCAACACGAGGACGGCCACAGCCAGATCTTTGCGTCGTTCATCCCGAACTGCATCTCGTACGATCCGACCTACGCGTACGAACTCGCGGTCATCATGCAAGACGGCTTGCGCCGGATGTTTGCCGAGCAGGAAGACGTCTACTACTACATCACAGTGATGAACGAGAACTACGCGCATCCCGAGATGCCGGCCGGCGCCGAGGCCGGGATATTGAAGGGCATGTACCTGTTGCGCGATGCGGGTGAAACCGATGCAAAGACCCCGCGCGTGCAACTGCTCGGCAGCGGAACGATCCTGCGCGAAGTGCTCGCCGGCGCGGACTTGCTCAAGAACGATTTCGGCGTTGCGTGCGACGTCTGGAGCGTGACGAGTTTCAACGAACTTCGCCGCGACGGGCTCGACGCCGAGCGCTGGAACTTGATGCATCCCCAGGAGACGCCACGGCTTCCGTACGTCGCGCAAGCGTTGCAAGGCCGGCGCGGCCCCGCGATCGCCTCGACCGATTATCTCAAGACGTTCGCCGACGGCATCCGTCCGTTCATGGATCGCCGCTATGCCGTGCTCGGCACCGACGGCTACGGCCGCAGCGATTTCCGTAAGAAGTTGCGCGAATTCTTCGAAGTGGATCGCCGGTACGTGGCGCTCGCCGCCCTCAAGGCGCTGGCCGACGACGGCGCGATCGCCAAAGACGTGCCCTCGAAGGCGCTTGCGAAGTACGGGCTCGATTCCGCGAAGCCCAACCCGCTGACGGTGTAGGTTTAGCGCGTTGGCAGATTCGATCGAAGTCCGCGTTCCGAACATCGGCGACTTCAGCGACGTCCCGGTCATCGAAGTGCTCGTCAAGCCGGGCGACCGTGTCGAAAAGGAGACGCCGCTCGTGACGCTCGAGTCCGAAAAGTCGGCGATGGAAGTGCCCTCGCCCGACGTCGGCGTCGTCGAGTCCATCGCGGTGAAGGTCGGCGACAAGGTTTCAGAAGGCACGCCACTGCTCACGCTCGCGGGCGAAAAGCCTGCAGAAGAACCACCCAAAGCCGCGCCGGCCAACGGCGCGCAACGCCTTGCACCCGCGAATGCCGGGCGGACCGCTAGCGCGCCGGCGGCAGCGTCGGCCGCCTCGCCGGCGATTCCACAGGGGGCGACTCAATCGTTCGAGGTCACGGTGCCGGACATCGGCGACTTCAGCGACGTGCCCGTGATCGAAGTGCTCGTCAAAGCGGGCGATCGCGTCGAGAAAGAAACGCCGCTCGTCACCCTCGAGTCCGAGAAATCGGCGATGGAGGTTCCCTCGCCCGAAGCCGGCGTGGTCGAACGTATCGCGGTGAAACTCGGCGACAAAGTGTCAAAGGGCTCGGCCCTGCTGACGCTCGCGCTCGCGGCCGCACCGGCTGGAGAAACCGCGGCTCCGGCTGCAGCGGCTCCGGCTGCAGCGGCTGCGCCTGCATCGGCCCCGTCCGCACCACCCGCGTCGTCAATGGCGCCGGCGCAGGCGAATGCCACTGCCGCATCGCCGCGCGCAAACGGTGCGGTTCATGCGAGCCCATCGGTCCGCCGGTTCGCGCGCGAACTCGGCGTCGAAATGCATGCCGTGAACGGCAACGGCCCGAACGGCCGCATCACGCGCGAAGACGTGCAGGCCTTCGTCAAGAGCGAGCTTCGCGACGGACCAAAACCCGGAGCGATGCCGTTCGGGTTACCGCCCTGGCCGAAGCTCGACTTCGCGCAATTCGGCGCGATCGAAACGAAACCGCTCTCGCGCATCAAGCGCATTTCGGGTCCGAACCTCGCGCGCAATTGGGTGATGATCCCGCACGTCACCAATCACGAGGACGCCGACATCACCGAGCTCGAGGAATTCCGAAAGAGCACGAACGCGGAACAGCCGCAGGCGAAGATGACCATCCTCGCGTTCTTGATGAAGGCCGTCGTCGCCGCGCTTCAGCAATTCCCTGAGGTCAACTCGTCGCTCGACGGCGAGAACCTCATTCTCAAACGCTATTACAGCATCGGTTTCGCGGCGGACACGCCGAACGGGCTCCTCGTGCCCGTCGTCAAGAACGCCGACACGAAGGGTGTGCTGGCACTGGCCGCCGAGACGCGCGATCTGGCGGCCAAAGCCCGCGACGGTAAGCTGGGCTTGGCCGACATGCAAGGCGCATCGTTCACCATCTCGAGCCTCGGCGGCATCGGCGGCACGGGATTCACCCCGATCGTCAACGCGCCCGAAGTTGCGATTTTAGGCGCGAGCCGCGCCTCGATCCGGCCGTGCTGGGACGGCGAACGGTTCGTACCGCGCCTCATTCTTCCATTATCGCTCTCGTACGATCACCGCGTGGTGGACGGCGCGCAGGCGGCGCGTTTCCTCTCGTTTCTGGCGGACGTACTCGGCGACATGCGGAGGGCGATGCTCTAGGGCGTTACTCGGAAAAAAGGCGGAGCGTCCGATCGCTTTGCGCGATCTGCTCGACCGTGCAATGCTTCGGGTTTTTATCGGGACGCCAGCGAAGCGGGCGCGTCCCGTGCCGAAAGCGGCCGCCGGTGACTTGATCGAAGGCCACTTCCAGCACGAGCCTCGGCTTGAGTGGTTTCCACGAGGTGTCGCGGCCGCGATTCCAGCGGCTCGGCCCGCCGGGCGTGCGGCCGGTAAACGACGCCGGTGCGCGCAACGGCTCGAGCTTCGCGAGCAGCGTCTTGCGTTCCGCAGCCGAAAAGGCGGAACAGAAGCCGACGTAATCGAGCAATCCGGCGTCGTCGTAGAGGCCCAGCAGCAGCGACCCGACGCTCTCGCCGTCGGCCGACGAGCGAAAGCCGGCCACGACGCAATCGGCGCTGCGAATCGCCTTCACTTTGACCATCGCGTCGCGTTTGCCGGAATCGTAGGGCACGTGCAGCCGTTTGGCGATCACGCCGTCGAGCGCCCCGCCGACTTGTCCGTACCACGCGTCCACCGCGGCGCGTTCTGTCGCGGCCGGCGAAAGCCGCAGATGTTTGGTATCGTTGGCGAACTTCTTCGCGAATGTTTCCAGCGCCGCGCGGCGACGTTCGAGCGGTTCGGTGGTAAGATCCCGCCCGCGGTCGTCGGCGAGCAGGTCGAAGATGAGGTAGGTGGCCGGCGTTTCGCGCGCCAGCCGGTCAACCCGCGAAGCTGCGGGATGGATCCGTTGCAAAAGGTCGTCGAACGAGAGGGCGTCGCCGCTCGCGACGACCAATTCGCCGTCGAGAACGAAGCGCTCCGCGGAGAGCGACCGCAACGCGCCGGCGATTTCCGGAAAGTAGCGCTCGAGCGGCTGACCGGCCTTCGAACGGAGATGCACGTCGTCCGCATCGCGAAATGCGAGACAGCGAAAACCATCCCATTTCGGCTCGTAGAGCCAGCCCTCGCCGCTGGGAATCGCATCCACCGAGCGCGCTTCCATGGGTGCGTAATCGAGCGGGATCGGCAAGCTCACGCAAAGGCTCCAAGATTGACGCGCCCGGTCTTGGCGAGCAACGGCTTGAAAAGATCGCCCACATCTGCAATCCGCGCGCGCACGTTGTCGAGGCGGAAGTCGTCGATCCGCAGATCGCCCGATTCGACTTCATTCCAGGTCACGGGCGTAGATACGCACGCCTTCGTGGTGGGACGCACGGAATAGACCGACGCGAGCGTGCGCCCCCACGCGTTTTGGTTGTAATCCACGAGCACGCGCCCGGCCGGACGTTTCGCAATCTTGTACTCGGCAGTGATCAAATCGGGGCGGCGCTGCGCGATCGCGAACGCGAACGCTTTCGCGAAGCGCCAGACGTCTTTTTGCACCGGGCCGCGCACGATCGGCACGTAGATGTGGATGCCGTTCGAACCCGTCGTCTTCGCGTACGACGGAATTTTCAATTCGTCGAGCCCGCGCTTGACTTCGAGTGCGGTCTCGATCACGGCCGGAAAGGGCGTCGGGCCTTTCTTCGCGTCCTTGACCGGATCGAGATCGAAGTGGAGATAGTCGGGACGGTCCACGTCGTCGCAGCGCGCGTACCATTGGTTGAGGTCGATGCAGCCCAGATTGATCAGCCACAGAAGCGCGGCGAGGTCGTCGACGATCGGGAATGCGATGACGTTCCCCGAGTCGTGCTCGATCGTGCAGGTCTCGAGCCACTCGGGTGCGCCCGGCGGCGTCCGCTTCATGAAGAAGAAGTCGCCCTCCGCACCGTTGGGATAGCGCTTCATGACCATCGCGCGAGCCTGGACGTGCGGGAGCAAGACGGGAGCGACGTCGGCATAGTACTGCAACAGGTCACGCTTCGTGAAACCCGCCTGCGGAAAGAAGACTTTGCCGAGATTCGAGAGCGCGACGGACCGTTTGCCGATGACCAGCGTCGCGTCGTTGCGGTCCTCGGGGATGGTGAGGCCCGCTCCCTTGGGGCGAGCGGCGCGTTTGGGCTCGGCCTTTGCCGCGCCCGGCGGGCGGGGAGCGGCTCGCTTGACGGTCGCCATACGTCTGATGTTTCTCCGAAACGGTTGGTCGAAACTCTGGCGGGAATAGAACCCGCGTGCGCGTCCTCACCTTCAATTGCAACGGGATCCGCGCGGCGGCGCGCAAGGGATTTTTCGCGTGGCTGCGGCGCGCTGACCCCGACATCGTCTGCCTCCAGGAGACGAAAGCGCAAGAGCACCAGCTGCCGCCCGAGGCACTCGATCTCGACGACTATCACTACGCCTTCGTGGACGCCGAGAAGAAAGGCTATAGCGGCGTTGCGCTCTACGCAAAGCGCAAACCGGACGCAATCGTGCGAGGACTGGGTCCCGGTTTCGAGGATCTCGACAAGGAGGGCCGGTTCGTGCGGTTCGATTTCGGTACGTTCACGGTTGCGTCGCTGTACGTGCCGTCCGGGACGATGGGACCGCCGCGCCAGGCGGTCAAAGTGAGTTTTTACGAACGCTTTCTGCCGAAACTCGCGACGTTGCGCAAGGAGAAGCGCTCGTATGTCATCTGCGGCGATTTCAACGTGGCGCACAAAGAGATCGACATCTACGATCCGGTTCGGCTCGCGGGCGTGACCGGCTTTCAGCCGTACGAGCGCGCGTGGCTCGACACGATCGTCGAACTGGGATTTAAAGACGCGATGCGCGTCGTGGACAAGGCGCCCAAACGCTTCACCTGGTGGTCGGGCTGGCCGAAAGCGTTCGAACGCAATCTCGGCTGGCGCTTAGACTATCAGTGGGTGACGCCCGACATCGCGAAAGACCGTTCAGTCAGCGGACATCTATCGAGGCGACCGTTTTTCCGATCACGCGCCCGTCACGATCGACTACGATTGGGAGCCTGAGTGAACGTTCTGGGCTAAGCGGCTTTGGCCCGGACCGATCGTTTCAGCAGCGGCGCTACCTTCGTCCGGCGGTCGGTTTTCACGCCGTGGCGCAAAAATGCGAGCACGCGGGCTTCTTCGGCGTCGAGGCCGGCGGACGCGCGACCGGGCGGCAGAGTGAGTTCGCCCTCATCTAAGTACGTTTCGACGATGGAAGGGTGCACGTAGCAGCGGCGGCAGACGGCAACCGTGTTGCCGAGCAATCCCGAAACGTCCGTCAGCGCCTCTTTAACGACCGCCTTGCGATCTCGCGGCGTTTCGGCGGCTGGTTTTGCGGCGAGCGCGACCGCGGCTGCGACGGTACCCTTCCACGTGCGGAAGTCCTTGGCCGTAAACTCGGCGCCTGCGGATTCGCGCAGATAGTCGTTGACGTCTTGCGAGTCAACGGTGTGGCTTGTGCCGTCTTCGTCCACATAGGTGAACAAGTTCTCGCCGGGGAGATCCTGAAAACGGCGTACGATGCGCGCGAGCCGCGCGTCGTCGAGGGCGACGGAGTGTTCGACGCCGCTTTTGCCGCGAAATTTGAAGCGCAAGGTCGAACCGCGCACGCGGACGTGGCCGGTCCGCAACGTCGTCAGCCCGAACGAGTCGTTCGTCTTGGCGTATTCTTCGTTGCCGACGCGGATCGCGGTCGCATCCAAGAGGCTCACGATCGTCGCGAGCACCTTTTCGCGCGGAAACCCCTGGCGGCTCAAGTCCTCGCGGACACGCTTGCGCAGGCGCGGCAGCGCGCGCGCGAAGTCGGCCGCGCGTTCGTACTTCGTTTCGTCGCGGACCTCGCGCCAGCGGGGGTGGTAGCGGTATTGCTTGCGACCCCGAGCGTCGCGTGCCGTGGCTTGAATGTGACCGTTCTCATACGGGCAGATCCAAACGTCTTCGTACGCAGGGGGAACGCCGATGGATTTGATCCGGGCGAGTTCGGCCTTGCCGGAAATCTTCGTTCCGTCCGGGGCATAGTACGCGAACGAACGGCCTGCCCGCTTGCGCCGGATTCCGGGCCGGCGGTCGTCCACGTACCGGAGGCCGGCGGCGCGGGCAACGGCGGTCGGAGCGTTGGGCAGCACGCTCGCTCTATACCCATTTGCATATGCCCGCCCCGAACGGGGTAAGCGGGCCACATGGAACACGAGCTAGGGCTGGGCACGATCGAGGCCGTCGAATTGCTACCGCACGTCGAACGAGGCGACGCCTTCGTTCTGGATCTGCGGCGCAATCTTCACGGGAAGCAAATCTACGGTTCGACGCGCTACAATCCCAAGCACATCGCCGACGCGCCGAAATTGATACTCCCGCTGCCGAAGACGGGCGGCCTCATCGTGCTGTACGACGACGGCGACGCATCCGACCATGTGCGCGAACTCGGCCTCAAGCTGATGCGTGAAGGATATGGCGGCATCCGCATCTTGCGCGGCGGCATCGCGGCGTGGATCGAAGCCGGCGGCCGAACGCAGGAGCCCAGTTTCGAGCAGCCCGTCCCGATGGTCACGGAGCAGCAACTCAGCCGCTGACGGCGGAGGGCGCGGATGCGCGCCGAAGCGCATCCGATGAACAACGCAACCGCCGCAGCATGGACCGTCACGCTTGCGGCTCTCGGAATGTTCGCGGGCGCGAACTTAGCGTTTCAGGCGCTGGTCAACACGCAGCTTCGGGCCTTCGTCACGACGCCGCTGCGCGCGAGCTTCGTCAGTTACATCGGCGGAACGCTCGCGTGCTTCATCCTGCTCGTCCTGACGCGCCAATCGCTCAACATTTACGATCCGGCCATCAAAACGAACTGGCTGCTGTGGACCGGCGGCGCGTACGGACTCGTCTACATTGCGACGCTGACGTGGCTGATCCCGCGGCTCGGAAGCGGCGCGGTGTTCGCCCTGATGGTCGCGGGCCAGATGATCGGCGCGCTTTTGATCGACCAGTTCGGTGTGCTCGGAACGGTGCAGCGCCCGGTCGATGTGTGGAAGCTCGCCGGCGTCGCGTTCACGGTCGTAGGCGTCGTGCTGATCCGTCGCTGAGCACCTTGGCGTTCTCGAAAAACGCGTGATAGACTGTGCGTGCGATGCCGTACTCGGAAAAGTGGCTCGACACCAGGCCCTACAAAGAGATATTCGACGGCGGGGTTCACCCCAAGGTGACTCCCCAACTCAGTCACGGCTTGGTGCAAGCTCGCTCGTGCCTGACGTTGCCGTCATCGCCGACACGCGCGTCGAGTCCCTGAGCGACGCGATTACGAGCGTCCGCCGTTCGCGCCGGATCTCGCCATCGAAGTCCGTTCGCCGGACGACCGGCGTTCGAAGATCGCGCGCAAGACCGAACTCTATCTCGAACATGGCGCCCTTGCCGTCCTCGACGTCGATCCAGCCGCGCTGGTCGTACGCGTCACGACGCCTGGGGGCACCGTGACGCTCGGACGCGGACAGGCGTTCTCGCATCCGGCCTTGCCCGGTTTGGCACTCGAGGTTGACGCGCTCTTCGCGCCGCGTGCGCGCCGCAAGAGGTAAGAAAGCTAGACCAGTCGTCCGAACTGTGCGGCGAAATCGGCCGAAGAAAGCTTGGTCTTTGACGACAATTTCGAGAGTTGCGGCTCGGAGAAGTCGCTCGCTTCGAGCCGAATCATGTATTCGCGCGCGACCAGGTAGGATTCGCTGGTCACGTCCACCCGGCGAGTGCGCACGTGACCGGTCGCCGCGTCCATCAAGTCGGTGAGGTTGACCGGCACGACGTGACCGCCCGAAAGCGCGATCAGCGCGCCGCTGCCGCCTTTGAGCAGATAGCGCACCGCGCCGTAGCCGAGCGTTCGCGTGTACTCGACGTCGAACGGCACGGGCTTCGCGCACCGCAATTCGTACCCGATGTCCTTGGGAACGACCGTCGTCGAGAGTCCGAGCTCGCGTAAGCGTTCGCGTACGGCGTCGCGCAAGGCGGTACCGATCGGAATCTCGGCGAGCCGCACGTTGCCGTATGCGTCGCGCGAGGCTTCCGCCATCGCTTCGAGTTCGTTCGGCGGCAACCGTTCGACGAAGCCTTCGGCGATGACGGCGACCCCATGATCGCGTCCCGACGCGAGCCGCTTGACGATGGCGCCCGCTACCGTGTCCACGACGTCGGCAAGGCGAATCTCGCCGTCGGGGAATTCTTCGGGGACGATCGCAAGCGTTGCGCCCGACGCTTTGCAGATGCCGAGCGCGAGCGAGCCGGATTTGCGGCCCATCGTGACGGCCAGATACCAGCGCGAGGCCGTGCGCGCGTCTTCCATCAAATTTTCGACGATCGCCGCCCCGACCGAACGCGCGGTTTCGAAGCCGAACGTCGGCGCGTTATCGGGCAGCGGCAGGTCGTTGTCGATCGTTTTGGGCACCGTCGCGATTCCGAAGCCGGCGCCCGTGCGTTCCGAAATCCTGGCCGCACCGGTGCTCGTATCGTCG
Source organism: Vulcanimicrobiota bacterium (assembly GCA_014304965.1). Taxonomy (GTDB): domain Bacteria; phylum Vulcanimicrobiota; class Vulcanimicrobiia; order Vulcanimicrobiales; family Vulcanimicrobiaceae; genus Cryoxeromicrobium; species Cryoxeromicrobium davisii. Next base: position 10,007 of record JACRTZ010000146.1, read on the forward strand.
CCGCCGATCGCGATCAAGTAGCGCAAGTTGAGCGCCTCGATCGCGGCGAGCGTGCGCCCGAGCGTCGCCTCGTCTTTTGCCGGATTCGTTCGCGACGTGCGAAGGATCGAGCCCCCGGTCGCGTGGATGCGCGAAACCAAGTCGAGCGTGAGCGGCAGCGTTTTCGACGCGTCGCCGCGCGCCAGGTGTTCGTAGCCGTCGAAAAGCCCGACAACCTCGAGCCCGCTATTGAGCGCCTCGATCGTCGCCGACGCGATGACGCCGTTGATGCCGGGCGCGGGTCCGCCGCCGACCAATATCCCGAGA
>JACRTZ010000027.1 GCA_014304965.1 Vulcanimicrobiota bacterium
TTCGCTTCATGAGGCCCTCGAGCGCACGGGCAGATTTCAGCCGACATTTATCGGCTTCGTGCGCATCGGCGAGCGGTCAGGAAAAGTTCCCGAGATGTTGCGCAAGCTGTCCGAGTATTACGCGGACGAGCTCGACGCGCTCCTCGAAACCGTACCGGCCACAATTCAAACGGTCGTAACATTCGCACTTGGGGCACTAGTGGGAGTGCTGGTCTATGCCGTCTACGTTCCGTTGACGGCTCTCTCCAGCTCCGTTCGCTAAAAGGAGACCGACATGCCCGATGTAGTCAGACGGCCGACGTCGCAAGACGGTTTTACGCTCGTCGAATTGATGGTGGTTGTCGCAATTATCGCGCTGATCGCCGGAATCATCATTCCGAACTACGTCCACGCCCGGCGGCAAGCGTCGGTGACCGACACCCAAGCTAACCTGAAGCAAATCGCCACGGCGCTCGAACTGTATTTTGCGGACCATCACGATTATCCCAACCAAAGCTCGGTCAGCGTCACGCCCACGCTTTTCGGCGGCGGAAATAACCCGTATTTCAATTCGACGCCGACGAACGACGTAAACCGAGCGTCCTATCAATACACCTATTCGGGAACCAACGGCATCGCAGCCTATTACGACATTCTCGATCCGGCGACGTACGACAGCACGACTCTGGGGAATATTTCATTAGGGCCATATGCTTCCAGCTCGCAGCGTTTCTGCGGTGAAAGCGGCACATGTGCGCACATCCATTACGATCCTCGCTTCGGCATCTACGCGACGCAATGAACGCCCGAGGCACCGCTGCGATCGTCGCCATGCTCGCCGCAGCAGGTACGTTTGCCTTGCTACGGCGCTTGGGGACGCCGCTCGATCAGTGCGTAACGGTTTCGGCGCTCGCTTCGGCCGCCACGGTCGACGCTAGGCGCGGCATTTTGCCGGACGCCCTCACGCTCGGTGCAGCGTGCTGCGTCTTCGCGATCGCCGGCGTTCGCCACGCGCTCGCGGACTCGGTCGTTGCCGCAGTCATCGTTGCCCTGCCATTTGCATTCGCTGCAGCAGCCTCACGCAGCACGGCGATCGGTTGGGGCGACGTCAAGGCCATGTTGTCGGTAGGAGCCGCCTTTGGCGTGCTACCATCTTGCCGATTATTGCTCGTTGCGTCGACCAGCGGACTCCTCTTTGCGCTCGCACGTAGGCTCGGCCGTCGGAGTCGTCTTGCATTCGGCCCACACCTTGCCGTGGGCGCGGCGTGCACCTCGATTTTTACAACGCTCGGCGCGGGCGTGACGCCGTAATGAGTCGCGGTTTCGGCCGAACGCTGCCGCTCGGGGTTGACATCGCTGCCGACCGGGTGTGCATCGTAGCCGCGCTCCGCGACCGAAATGGCATATCTGTTCTCGAGGCGGTCGAAGAGCGAGCTGAGCCCGGAGAAGGCGGAGGGTCGGACGCACCGCTTTCTTCGGCGATTGCACGTGCGCTCGGGCGGATGCGGACGCGCGAACGCCGTTGCGTGATCGCGCCGCCCTCAACTGACGTTGTCGTCCGAGCGTTCGAGCCGCCACCGAACATGCGGGCGCGCGAGTCGCTGCGAGCCGCGTCCTTCGAGGCTGAAACATGGGCCACGTGGGATCAAGACGATCGCACCACGTCCATTCAAACGCCGCGTATTTCGGGCGAAGCGTTGCTCGTGGGCATCGCGCGCGCGACGAGCGTCGAACGACTGGTAACGGTAGCACGTTGCGCTCGGCTGCGCCCGATCGCCGTGGATGCCCCGCTATGCGCCTGGCAGCGAATTGCCCCCACCGCGGACGCGGTGCTCGACCTCTGGCGAGAGCGCGCCGTTCTCGTCGTTTTCGGGGAACCGGTCGGCCGCGTCGAGTGCTTCGCGGCCCGTTTGAGCAACGATCGTCTCGTCGCCCAGTCAAACGGCATTCTAGCGAGCGCTCGCGGTGACGGCCTGCGCGATACGCGTCGCATCGAGATCTATGGGCCGGCCGAGCGCGCCGCCGACATCGCCAGCATGTTTGAACGTGAAGGCTATCTCGCGGAAACGCTGCGAATCGGTTCGGTCGAGAATCCGATTTGGGCCTTCGCCTTTGCGCTCGCGTCTTGGTCCCTGAAGTAGGGCGCTCGTGCTTCGGTTGAATTTTCTCAAGGCGCCGGAGTCCGAGTTCTGCTTCGCGGGCGCGCGTGTCGGAGGATCGCTCGTGCGCGACATCACCGCGTGCGCGCTAATTGCAGCAGTATGTTCCGCCGGCGTCGTTCGCTTCGAAACAGTTCGCCTCGACGCATTGTTGCAAAAGGAACGGTCCGTCTCGGCAACCCTCGCTGCGAACAAACAACGCGAGGAAGCCTTACGCGCCTTAGAGTCGAGCATCGCCGCGTTCAAGGATGTGCAACGGCAGCGTGAGGCGGCCGCTCATTCAGGCAACGATGTCGTGCTGGCCATCGCGCAGCTTGGGAACGTGTTGCCGGCGTCCGTTGCGCTCGAAAACGTCCTTCGTCAGGGCGAAGGCTTCACTGTAGCGGGCGATGCGACGACGACCCGGTCTCTCAGCGACATGCTGAGCGCGCTTCAATCGGGGCTCCCGCAGTTTCAGGCGACCCTCATTTCGACAACCGCTTCGGCGAATTCGTCTGTCTCGCATTTTAGCTTGCGGCTCGCGGGCCGCTCCCTCCCCGCGACTCGATGAATTGCGCCGCAAGGCGTTTCGGCGCAACTCTAGCCGGTGCCGTTCCGCTTCTTGTGCTCGCCCACTTCGAACGTGAGATCACCACGCGGAGCTCGGCGCTCGATGCGGCCCTTCGCAATTCCATCGAGCAGAAGCGTCTCTTGATGCGTTCGGGGTCGCTCGCCTCGGAAGAGCAACTTATGCAACGGGCCGGCGCACCTACAGCGACAGGACAGGTTGGTCTTCTTGCGCTCCTTGACAGTCTTTCTCGCCAACGGCACTTGACCGTCCGTTCCTTGGCGTTCGATCCGCCGGCGCCGACCGGATCGACCGGAAAATCCGTTCCAACTCAACCGAGAGTTTCCACGGTTCATTTGGAGATCGAAGGCGCCTATCGCGACGTCCTGGCGGCCGTCGATCAAATACCACGCGAACTCCCGGTGGTGCGTTTGGATGCGTTGTCGTTGAGGCGGGCGCCGAGCGGCATCATTGCATCTTGCACGCTTCTGGCCGAGGCGAATCTTGGAGGACGATGACATGCCCGGATTTTCACGTACGCAGCGTGCGACGATGCTGCTTGCAGCAGCGATCTGCTGGCGCCTCGCGTACGCCGACGGTGGGCCGACAGACGCTCGCGGAATGAGCGCCAAACCATCCGGGCGCTCCGCAGCGCCGCGCCCATTCACTTCGATCGCGCAAACCATTCGGCGCGACCCATTTCGCCCGCTCGACGTTTCACATTCGACGGCCGGAGCTGCAACGCCGGACGGTGCATCCGAGGCGTTCGAGGCAGTACCTGACATCCTTGGCGACACGGCAACGCAGCCGGCGATGCTGGCGCTCCCGACCTTGCGCGGGATCGTCGTCGGCAAGAACTCCGTCGCGTACGTGTCGGAAGGAAGCGTCCTGCGCACCGTCACGACCGGCGACCAAATCGGTGAAACGAGTGTCGCGCATATCTTCGGCGACCACATCGAACTGCTGAACGGAAGCCGGCTTGATTTCGGCCCTAGCCTTCAGCATGGAGAACGGCGATGAGGGGGCGTTCGACGATCGCTCAGTTGGCTTTGCTGGCCGCGCTTCTTCCTGCCGATGCCGGCGCTGCGACGCTGATCTCGGTCGATCTTCGCGACGTCGACGTTTACGATGCGGCGCGCCTGCTGGCGACACAAGCAGCGGTGAACATCGTTGTTGACGGCTCCGTACTCCACCGTCCCGTCACACTGCGCCTCCAACGAGTGAGCTTCGACGTCGCACTTGCAACATTCACTCAGGCAAATTCGCTGGCCACGATGCGTATTGGCGACATCATCTATCTCGGTACGCCGGATGCAATGAACCGGCGCTACGCCAATGGGAACAACGCTGCAAGGACGAGGGTCTTTGCTCTTGCGCATGCCCCGGCCGACGGAGTCGCCCGCCAAATGATCGATTCGCTTCCGGCCGGCACGCTCGTCGCCGGCGACAAGCGAGCCGGGACGGTCGTGGTCACCGGCTCCCCCGCGGAACTTGCCCGAGCGTCGGAACTCGTCGCTGCCTTCGACCGCTCAGCCGAGGTTGCCAGCGCGACCTTCCCGATGCACTTCATCAAGTCGGCGGAGGCGGTCAAGGCACTCTCGACCACGCTCGCGCCGGCTTTGCCGTCCACCCTTTATGCCTCCGAGCAACAGAACGCAGTCATAGCTTCGGGACCGCCGGCTTTCATCGAACGCGCTCGCGCGCTCGTTGAGCAAATCGATCGCCCGGGGCGGCAGGTTCGCTACGACGTGCGCGTCGCTGACCTCTCGCCGAGCGAGTCGAGCAACGTCGGCGTTGTCTTCGGGGGCGTCAGCCTCAGCGGGCAAGCGACGCCCGGGCAAGTCGCAACCGCGTTCGTTCGAAACTCTCTTTCGCTCAATGCCACGATCAACGCCCTCGTTACCAAGGGCGAAGCGTCGATCCTAGCCCAGCCTTCGCTGAGCACGCTCAATAACGTTCAGGCATCCCTTCTTGTGGGCCAGCAGTTTCCAGTCGTCTATTTCGATGCTCGAACCGGCACACAACAGGTGCAGTTCGTCAACGTTGGGGTCAATCTGACAGTTTCGCCCTCCATCGGCGACGACGGCGCGATTACGACGGAGTTGCAAACGGACTACAGCACCATCGTGAACTTCGTCAACAACTTCCCCATTATCGGAACGCGCAAGGCGCAGTCTACCTTGCGAGTGATGGACGGAGAGACGATAGTCATCGCTGGGCTATTTCAAGAACTCGACGCCGCCACGATCAGCAAAGTCCCGATTCTGGGCGACCTCCCTCTTTTCGGTGAGCTGTTCAAGAATAGAACGCGCTCGCACGTCAGAGACGAAATCGTTTTTATGGTAACGCCGCACTTGGTCGCAGAAAAGAAGGAGGCGCGATGATTCCCGAATTGACAATCGTCCGAACGCTCGGCGCGGCCATTCCCTTTGAGGATGGGGAATTGCTTTCCGTCGCATTTGTTCAATCCGATTGCGGGCGTCTACTCGCTCACGGCGCGCGCGCATCGCTACCCGCAGACACCTCGCAATACGCGATCCCGCAAGCCGTCGCGGTTTCGGTACTCATGGCAGCGGGGCCGTACGCGGCGAACGACACATTGATCCTTTCCTTTGTAGACCCTACGCTCGCCAGAATCACAAGCATTGCGGGCTCGGCGCGAACTTCCGAGAGCGCCGACGACGCGACCGTAAGCGAGCGGGCCGCTACGAACTCCTCAAAGCTCCCAATCGAGCGAGGCATCGCCGTTCAAACGCAGTGGTCGCGCGATCGCGCCGAGCGGTTCGCCGCCCTCGTTGAACGGCTGCTCGCAGCCGATCGGCTCGGCAAGCATAGGCACGCACTGGCCGCGCGTCTTCTCTTGCCGGACGACCTGATCGCCGGCGAGGATGCCGCAGCCGGTGGCGCACGCGCCCACCTCACGGACATAAAGGCGGCGGCGGTAGTCGCCTTGGGGGAGCCGCTCCTTGCCTCGCTGATGCCGGACTTTACGCCCAGCGCCGCGTGGCTGGCAACGATTGAGACGCCGTCTCTCGCATCGGCGCTGACGGCTTTCGAAGCGACGCTACCGGCATTGGTTGCGGCAATTGACGTGCGTCCTGCCTCCGATACGGTCGCCGTTTCGTCCGTGCTGGCGAGGAGTGACTTCGAGGCGATTCCCGCGGCCAACATAGACGCTCGACTCGCACTCCTGCTTCCCTGGCGCACGGCGCACGCCCACCTGAGTGAACGGCTCGGCGCGTATCGCCGAACGCTGGTCGAAAACTTCGCCCATGTCGCTCGACACCCGGCGGCATCGCGATTGAAACAACGATCACAAACGCACGATCCGCTGGACGAACAACTATGGAGTCTCGTCGGCGCACTCCAAGAGGCATTCGGCGACCAGAACGCCGCCGCTTGACGCGATGTCGGGCTTCGAATCCGTGAACGTGTGGTTCGCCTGCGCGGGGACGTGCGCACTTTTCCTGGGCGCTTTCGCGCCGGCTCGCAAGCCGCGTGCTCGTGGACTCTCGCAAACGGTGCACGTCGTTGATGCGAGTGCCCTTTCCTGCGAACCCGTGCAACGCCATCGCGCGCCTATCACGGTACGACTTGCACGGATTGTTGCGTCCACACTGCGCGGGCGGCGACGGACGGATGACATCGACGCAAGCGTCTCGCCTCGAGCCGCCGAAACCGCGTCGCACGCGACGGATCAAGACGCCGAAATCCCGCGCGAGATGTTTGAGCCCCTCGACGCGACAGATACCGAGGAAATGCGGCCCGCGAACCTGGATGCCGGCCCGCCGCCGAGCGCTCCGATCGGGCACGGCAACCGCTGGGCCGCTCCCCTTACACGCCGGCGGCTACGTTCTTCCGATAACGCGATAACCTGGCCCCAGTCGTTCGACGCAGATTCGCCAGTTCTCGATGAGCGGGCGCGATGCGCACTCTTGGAGCGTCTCCTCTCAGCCGATGAGAATCCCGATATCCTTGCGCTGGCGTATCGTCAGGAAAACGTGGCGGCTCGCACGCTCATCACGCGGGGCCTTTCTGCCCAGCCTCCGGCTGCCCAGCGGAAGGTCTTTCAAACAATGTATGCGGTCGGCAACGATGCGGAACGAGCAACGGCGATAGATGCGTTCATCAAGCTCGGCGCCAGCGACGACCTGATAGCTGCGTTCCAGGACCGTCGTGAGTCCCTCGCCGCTCGAGCCGCTTACGCGTTCGGAAAGACGCACTGCCGCGCCGAGTTTCACGCGCGGCTCGCCTCGCTTTGCGAACCCGCGCGCCTCGAGGCGATCGTCACGTTGCTATCGGGCGTATTATCGTGAACGACGCGGTGGAAGCGGCTGTCCGCATTGCTCGCGAACGACAAGCCTCGGACCTGCACATCGACCCGCAGCAGGGTGTGGCACTGCGAATCCATGCGGCCATCCAGCGAGTCGAAACACTCCGCATTGCGCCTGAGGAAACCGATGCTTTCGTCGATCGTTCGTTCGACCGCGTGGCGCGCGCCCGGTTCGAACGAATCGGTTTTGCAGATGCTTGTTATCAGAGCGAGCAGACGGGTCCCCTTCGCGTTCATGCGTCACGCGGCCGAAACGGCGCGCGGTTAGCTCTCCGGCTTCTCAATCGTTTCATACCGCCTTTCGAGAGTCTCGGGCTGCCGGACAGCGTCGCGCTCATTTCAGAGGCGATATCGGGACTGATAATCGTTGCGGGGCCGGCCGGCGCCGGTAAGACCACGACCGCCGTGTCGCTACTCGACAGGCTTAATCGGCTTTACGAACGCCACATTGTGACGTTCGAAGATCCCATCGAACACTCCATCGCTTGGATGCGCAGCGTCGTGACGCAGTATCAAATCGGGCGAGACGTCTCAACCTTTGCAGATGGCGTTCGAGGAGCACTGCGCTGCGATCCCAACGTTATCTTCATCGGCGAGCTTCGCGATCGCGAGGGTGCGGCCGCCGCATTACAGGCGGCGGAAACGGGCCACCTTGTGCTCCTCTCGTTGCATTCTCCCACCGATGCTGCGGCTGCGACTAACCGAATTACCGGTATGTTCGAACCCGAGGTGCAAGAACACGCCCGCTACCGCGTGGCAGACGTCCTCCGCGCCGTCATCGCACTCAAGCTCGTGCCGCAGCGCAATGGAACCGGCTCGGTGCCCGCGGCCGAGATACTAATCGTGAACGACTCGATGCGAAGACTGCTGCGCGACGGGAATCTCCATCGAATGCACGCGGCGATCGGGGCGGGCCGCCCGAGCGGCATGCAAACACTAGAAGATCATCTCGTCGATCTGATCTCGGCCGGTGAAATCGACACGCCGACCGCGCTTGCCTCCGCAAACGAACCGAACGAGATTCTCGAGCGCCTGGGGACCCGAGGCCGCTGATCGAGACGGTAACTCGCGAGGGCTCGCTTGCCGAGCGGCTCATCGACATCACCATGGCTCCAAATCCGACGGAGGTAGCGCGGCGGCTTTTGACGCTGTGCGACGGCGAGTTGCGGTTCGGCCGGGCTGCTTTCTGGCCGACCGCCGAAGTCGCCGCCGGCTCGATGCATATAGACGGCGGCGTCCTCGACGATGCTCCTCTCCCGCACCATCTCGCGAACTGGATCCGCCTGCTCGACGCGTCCGCATCCGGAGAACCGATCCACGGCTTGGCCACCGACCTTTGCACACCGGTCATTGACGTGCGCGGATCGTGGTACGTGGCGGTCGGCCTCGTTGCGGATGGCCGACGTCTCGCGATCTTGTACGCGGACGGGCCGCCCTCGGGTGAACCGACTTCTGACCTCCTCGATTGCATGAGAATTACGGCGCGGTTTGCGGCCGCGGGTCTGCGGATGGCGTCGGTTACTGTTCAGCTACGCGACCAGGCTCACCGTGATGCTCTGACCGGCCTTCCCAACCGCCGCGCACTCGAGGAACGCGCGCGCGCGATCCTGACCGCGCGGCCGATCGGAACTCAGTCGGCGCTCATTCTCGTCGATATCGACGACTTCAAGACGTTAAACGACAAGAACGGCCATTTATTCGGCGATGGGGTAATTCAGTCCGTAGCCACGACGCTTGCAATGGCCGCGCGGAACGGCGATTTCGTCGCACGATACGGCGGAGACGAATTTATCGTGCTGCTCGATCGCCTCGCTCCCGGTGAGGCACGGCATTCCGTCAGGCGGTTTTCCGCCGCGCTGCGTTCCGCTCGTTTGCGGTGCTCGCTGGGCATCGCAGTATTTCCGAGTGGTGGAGCGACGCTTGCCGAGCTTCTTGCGGCTGCCGACCGCGCGCTCTACGCCGTAAAAGCAGCCGGAAAAAACGGTTTCGCTTTCGCCTGAAGAGGCCTACGAAACCGGCGCGCCCGGCTGTCCCACATCGCGCAAGATCAGCCATCGGTCGTTGATCTTCTGCCAGACCAAGATGTAACGGCCTTTGCTCGACTTCTTCTTCCGTTTCACGAGCAGATCGAAATCGAACATGCCCATTTCGTAGGCGATGTCGCCTTCGAGCATCAGATCGGTCGTCTCGACCTCCGCCCGCAAATACGCGACGGTTTGGAACGTGTCGTGGATCATCTCGGCGATCGCGTGGCGGCCGCGGAGCATCGAGCCGTTGCCCGGCAGCGATACGGCGTTCGGAGCGAACAACAGCGAATACGCAATCGAGTCGCCAGCGCACAGGGCCTGCACGAGCAAATCGTTTTGCCGGTCGATCTCTTCATGCACCTGAGCGAGATCGTTTTGCGGCGACCGCTCCTCGTTGCGCTTCTTCTGACTTCCAACATCGCGCAGCGCCGCGAGGATCATAAAGGCGAGCACGACCCCGATCGCCTGGGCCGCAACGCGCGCGGCGACCTTCACTCGCTAGGCGCCCCGGGCTGCGCCGCGTCCACGACGATCTTCCAACCGTCGCCGGCGCGTTTCCACACGATGAAGTAGCGGCCCGACTGTTCTTGCCCGTGTTTTGCGCCGTAGGGGCGCACGTGAAACTTGTAGGCGCCAGTTTCGAAGGCCGTCTTACCGTTCACGCGCGTCTCGAGCGTACGCCATTCGGCGCCGGTGAACTCGTGCTCCCGAAATGTTTCGAGCATCTTCTCCTCGATCGCGGCCCGGCCGCGAACGGCCGGCGCATGACCGGGCAGCGACACGCCGTCTTCGGCGTACTGCAGCGCATAGGCGTGAGCGTCGCCGCTCTCGAGCGCAGCGGCACACGCGCGGTTGGCGCGCTCGATGGCGAGTTCGGCATCCTCAGGGGGCTCGTACGCGGACGACGGATCGTCCGCGGCCGATTGGGCGCGCGGCCTTCCGAAAATCCACACGATTGCCAACAGAACGGACACGAGCGCAAGCGCCCACGCGGGTCGCACCAATTCCGAGTTACCTTCACTTTTGAGCCGTTGCGTCCGCACGAAAAAACGGACCTCCGGGCGCACCCGACTCGATTACTGCCAGTTTACCACACCGGCGGTCTGCGTCCCCGCCGCACGATTTCTAATGTCCCTCATAGCCCCGCCCCGGCCGATTGCGCTACAACTATGGCATGGGCATCTACCGGAGCGTGCCGACGGTGTTGGGGG
>JACRTZ010000046.1 GCA_014304965.1 Vulcanimicrobiota bacterium
TACCCAATAGCCTCGGTAGTCCGCTTAGAACTTTCTTCCCGGGCACTCCCTGCGTAACATAAATCTAGTCACAACGCCTCATCGCTAAAGACGCTCACGATGAACAAGGAGTGCTCCATATATGAGAACCTTTTATGCCAGCCTCGCTGCGCTGCTGCTGCTTGGCGCAGCCGGCTGTTCGCCGAAAACAAACTTCGCCAACCTCGTTCCGTCCCAAAGCCACGCCTCGAAACCTATGGACGCCGGTGGCACGGGTGGACCAACGAGCCGAAGCTTGGATGACAATGGGAGTGGGGGGCCAGTCTTCAGCGACAGCGGCGGGGGCGGTCCAGTCCTCTAAACTGGCGATCCGACAATGCGACGAACCCATGAGGGCGGCGGAGCGATCTGCCGCCCTTTGCTATGCCCGAAGAAACAGAAACACCATCCGCACGCCGAACAAAAACTCATGTCCGAAGACTACGATCGGAAGTCGGGGCTGGAGGCACTTGCGACGCTGCTGATTTCATTTCGCGCCGGCGAAGGCCTCAGTGTCGAAGAGGCGGCAGAGGACGCCCAGATCGAGCCGGAGCGGCTCGCCGCTGCCGAGGCGGCTGAACTAGCGTTGACCGAATCCGAATTGGACGGGCTCGCCGAAGTCTACGGCATTTCGGTTTCTGCGTTTTTCGGCGGACGGACGACACCGATTAGTTACCTTTTCGGCGTGTAACAATGCAACCGTTCGCACGCGGAACGGTTCTTAGTATTCGCCATGTTTCACGCGCTCACGTGCTCGTGGGCGCGGTTTGTCGCGTCCCCTATCGCCGTCGTCGTCGCCTATGCGACGACTGTTTTGATTTGGGGCACGACGTGGCTCGGCATCAAAGTGTCGCTCGCGTCAATTCCACCCATCGCCGGCGCCGGATTCCGCTTTATTTTGGCGAGTCTCGTGCTCTACGTTATGGGCGCCGTTTTCCGAGTCGACTTTCGTCGCAACCAGCCGCCCTGGCATTTGATCGCAGTGTTGGCCTTGTCGATGTTCGGGATCAACTACGCACTGACGTATCTGGCCGAAACGCATCTCGCTTCAGGCTTAGTAGCGGTACTCTTCGGAACGATGCCATTCTTCATCTTCGGTTTCGCACGCGTGCTCGTGCGCGAGCCAGTGTCCCGCAACACGCTGATCGGTGCAGTGCTGGCGCTCGGCGGGGTCGCAGTCATTTCGCTCGTCGGCGACATGCGCGCCGAGTTAATGTATGTCGTTGCCGCACTCATCGCATCTGCGTCGTCGGGATTCGCGAACGTCTATCTGAAGCGCTTTGCCTCTTCCGAGCCGCTCGCCACGCTGCCACCCGCGATGCTGATTGCCGGGGTGGGTCTCACAATTGGCGGCCTCGTTTTCGAGCATGTTGACCCGGCGCGCGCGACGTCGAGCGGCTCGCTCGCTGCCGTCGCGTATCTTGCAGTCTTTGGGAGCGCGCTCGCCTTCTATCTCAACCATTGGTTGCTGCAACGCGTGTCCGCAGGCATCATGGGACTCTCGGCCTTGATGATTCCTGTGATCGCGGTCGCCGTCGGAGCGCTCGCCGGTGGCGAAGTGTTCGGCATACGCGACTTGGCCGGCGCGGCGCTCGTCGTCGGCGGCGTCTGGCTCTCGCTCGCTGCTCCTCAAGTGAAGAGGCAGCGGCGGAAAGCCACCGTCTCCGCAATCATCGCGGCTCGTGCAGCCGCCGGCGACTAAAGCACCCGGCTGATTTACGCCGCTTAGCCGATCGTCGTGATCGCTGAGTTCACAGCATCAATGAGCCGCGTGAGCGAGGCGTTCAACTTCCCGTCGCGATCCTGCGTTTCGTACGCCGCGTAGTTGAGCTCGGGAAACGGCGCGACGTTACGGTCGATCGTGTGCCAGTACTTGTTATAGTATAGACCGTTCGGCATCCAGAACACGCCGCGCGCGGTTTGCGCTTTCGCTTCGAGCGCGTCGAGCGATACGACGTCGCCCGAGCGTTCGGCCGCCTGCAATTTCGCGTCGAACGCCTCAGCGACCATGCGGTAGGCCGTCACGCGCTCGCGAAACGTTTTGGTATCGAGTCCGCCGTACTGCGATTGTCCTTTCATCGCGTCGATGTCGGCCAACAACTGCAACGCGATCGGCGTAAGCCGCAGCGGCATGCGATCGGCGCCGGCGGCGCGCATCGCCTGCACGCCGGTATACTGCGCCATGGAAATCGCCTGGAGGAATCCGGGATCGTAGACTTTGAGGCCGTCCAGATTATCTTCGGCGGAGTGGTGCGCACCGAAGTGCCCGTAATAGCCGTTTGACGATCCCGGTATCCCTAACCAGTAGATATACGTTTGATGATCGGAACCGCCGCCGGGCGCTCGAAACATCGGTTCTCTCGGCTTCTCTGTGCTGAGAATAACCTTACCGTCGATGTCTTTGAGCGACGCAGCGATCTCGCGACCGAACGGCCACAGCTCGGGGCTCATCGAGCCGCGAAACGGCCGGCCGTTCGTCAACTGATCGGTATTGATGTACTGGACCACTTGCCGGCGCATCGCCGCGCCGTCTTTGTACGCTTGCGAAAAGGAGCCCCACAGCCCGAGTTCGTGACCGTCCCACGACGCGATCTGAATCGTACGATCCGGCTTCCAGCCGGCGTCCATGAGCGTTTTAAAACCATCGGCGACTTGCAGCATGACGGTCGACCCGCTTCCCGGATCGATAGCGCCGAACGCCATCGCATCGCGGTGACTGCCGATCGTGACGATTTCGTTCGGCTTGGTCGCGCCTTTGATCGAGCCAAAAACGTTCCAGATCGTTACGAGCTTGCGCTCCATCTTGACGACCATGTGCGCTTTTGCTTTGCCGTCGCCGATATGCTCGACCATTTCAAAGCCGTCGTGCCAAGCCGCCGGAACAACGGTGCCCGACATGCTCGCAAGCAACTTGCGCGCGACGTTTTGCGTCACGTCCATTTCCGGAAAGTCGGAATGGGCGGTTTGCTCCCAGAGCAGATGATGCTTTCCGGCCAGTGGCGCCTCGCCGGGCAGCGTCGGATCGCCGGGCGGACGAATTGCGCCCACGCCCGGGACGGGACCGCCGACGCGCTCGGTCATGAAACTGTTCTTATAGTTACCGTTCGGCCACGTCTCGCCCTGATAGACGCCATCGTCGCGGGGATCGTAGTATTGAATGACGCCTGCGACCTTATGCTTGACGAGTTCCTGATAGTTGCGATCGCCGGTCGTCGGACCGCGTCCGCCCCCGAAACCCCCTCCGAAGCGTTCGATGACGATCGCACCGTTCGGCACGGCGACGCCCATGTCGTCGAGTGCTTTCCAATCTTCTTCGCTGCCGTGGTTGACGTACACGAGCGGCCCGGTAACGTCGCCGTCGGCCGAGTTTCCCTCAAATGCCGGGCCCGCCATCTTCTCGTAGTCGGTGTGATTGGCTGGATCGCCCTCGAGAAGGTCGAACGCGTACGCGGCCGGCGCCGTCAGTTCCAAACGCTGATCGAGCGGCCCGGTGAACAGCACCTCAAATGGTTGAATGGTAACGTCGAAGCCATCGGCCTTGAGCCGATCGCGAAAGAACATCGCCGTCTTGTAATCGGCGGGCGTTCCCGCGCGGTGCGGAACGGCCGAAAGGTTTTGCTCGATCGCAAGCGCGTTCTGCGCCGACGGCAGCGCAACGAACTTCTCTTCCCAGCGCCGCTCCTCGACGACGCGCGGCCCCGACGGCCAGCCGATCAGCGAATCAACGTTCGATCGCGCGTCGGGCGTCCACTGAGGCATCGGGACAGCCGAAGCCGCGGGCGCCGGTTGATCCTCGGACATGTGGGCCACGCCGGGAACGACGGCGGCCGCGCAAAGAGCAAAGAACGCGATCAACGAAACGAGACGCTGCATGCGTGCGGCTTCGGTTTCCGGTCCGCGCCACCTCGGGAAAGGCCGCCTAGTTCAGCAGCCGACCGGGCGGGCTTAAATGCCGGCGTACCACTCGTAGCCCTGATCTTCCCAGTAACCGCCGTGCCCGGCGAAAAGGTGCTTGAAGTCGGCCGCGACTTCGATGCGCCCGATCCATTTTGCGCTCTTGTATCCGAGTTGCGTGGGAATGCGCAAGCGCACGGGTGCGCCGTGGTCGGCGTCGAGCGGTTTGCCGTTCAGATCGAGCGCAAGGACGGTTTGCGGGTGGGCGGCCTGCGTGAGATCCAGGCTCTCGTAGTAAGGCGTACCGTCCGACGCGCGGTCCATACAATGGAAGATCACGTACCGCGCGCTCTGCGACGGCTTTGCAAGCGCCAGCACGCTCGCGAGCGGAACGCCGGCCCAACGGCCGATCGCGCTCCAGCCCTCGACGCAATCGTGACGCGTCGCCTCGTCGTACGAGCGCATCGTGCGCAACTCCGCCAAGGTCAGCTTTTGAGGTCGCTCGACCAAACCGTCGACCGGAAGACGATACGAAGAAAATCCGTCG
The DNA here is from genome assembly GCA_014304965.1 of Vulcanimicrobiota bacterium. GTDB lineage: Bacteria > Vulcanimicrobiota > Vulcanimicrobiia > Vulcanimicrobiales > Vulcanimicrobiaceae > Cryoxeromicrobium > Cryoxeromicrobium davisii. The sequence goes on from JACRTZ010000046.1 coordinate 4,460, forward strand.
GCGAGCAGCCGAGCGTACGATGAGTCCGACGGCGTATCGAAGCCGTTCACGCGAAACTCCCGGTCAACGTCGGCGTCCGAATACACTTTCGCACGTCCGTGCGTGCCGATCAACGTGTGGTTCAAGCTCTCTGCAGAACTCAGCGCGCGGCGAATCGTCTGATTGTCGTTGAGCGCGTTGCTCGCTTTCGAGCAGCCCGCAAGCGCGATCGCGGCGCCGCTCGCAAGAAATAGCGCTCGCTTCATATTCCGGTCCCCTCGTGCTCGCCCAGGCGATACCTCCCGGTAATCATCGAGCGGATGTTGTTGACGACGTCGGTGCTCAACACGAGCGTTACGTGCACGAGCACGAAGCCGATGAGCCCAACCATCGCCAGGAAGTGCCACAATCGCGCAAACTGCCGCCCGCCGAAAACAGCGGTCAGCGGTCCGGCAATGGAGTCTATTCCGGGTGCGAGCGCCACGCCGCTCAGCACGATGAGCGGCGTAAACACGAAGAGCACCGTCGTGTAGGCCGCCTTTTGCAGCGGATTATATTTCCCGTGCGGCGGCGGCTCTTTTCGCAACTTGAGGTAGTAAAGTTGCATCGGCAGTAACTTCGGTAGATCTTCGCGCCGCAATACGATCAGCGCGAGATCTTTTCGGCGAATGCTCGCCGCAAAGTACGCCAGCCCGCACGCGACCATCACCCACGCGAAAAACAGATGCCAGCGCCGCCCGCTTGCGAGATCTTGATACCCCGGAAGCGTCATCCAGCCGGGGAACGCCCGGGCCGATTCGGCCCCCATACCGTCGTCGCCGTAGCCGAAGAGATGCGTCGTGCGAATGCTCAGTCCGAAAATCTGTGTGACACCGGTGGGATTCGCTCCGGGAGTTTGCTCGCCGCCAATTGCGAGCACGCGACGGTGAGCGTCGCTCTTATCGGAAGCGTCGAGGTACGGCGCGGCGTTGAAAATCTGCAGCCCGCTCATCACGAGAACGACGAACGCGAGGGCGAAGAGCCAGTGCGAAACGCGGGTCGTGACCGAGTGCCGGTACACGGTCGCTTCGGATCTTGCCTCGGGGCGGGCAGCTAACGCGCCCACGGTTGCTTCCATGTGGCCTCATCTTACCATTACGGGCAAAGCGCGACTGTAAGGGAGCCGACAGCGGCCCGCGAAGGGCCGCCTCATGGCGCTTTCTCATGTCGTCGTCCGGCGCGAGGGTCCGGTCGCGTACGTCGCGCTCGACCGGCCCGAGGTGCACAACGCCTTCAATTCCGCGCTAATCGGGGAGTTGCACCACGTTTTCGATGAGTTGGCCGCGGATGACGCTGCGCGCGTCGTCGTGCTCTCGGGCAACGGAAAATCGTTTTGCGGCGGCGCGGACGTCCATTGGATGCGCGGCTCGCTCGATTTGGGCCATGACGAAAACGTGAACGACGCCCGCCGCATGTCGCGCATGTTTCGCGCGATCGACCGGCTCCCCAAGCCCGTGATCGGGCGAGTACACGGCGCCGCACTTGGAGGGGGTTCCGGCCTCGCAGCCGTTTGCGACGTCGTTATTGCCGAAGAGCGTGCAATGTTCGGATTTACCGAAGTCAAGCTCGGCATCATTCCGGCCGTCATCTCGCCCTTCGTGATCGCAAAGATCGGCCTGGGGCATGCGCGAGCCCTAGCGCTGACGGGCGAACGGTTCGGAGCGCGGCGCGCCCTCGCGATCGGACTCGTTCACGAAGTGCTCGCCGAGAACGAGCTCGACGGAGCCGTCGCACGCGCCGTTAGCGAGTTGCTCTCGGCCGGCCCGAGCGCGATCGCCGCAGCGAAACGGCTGCTCGCCGCCGTTGCCGAGACGCCGTACGACGACACCCTCGACCTTACCGCGCGTGCGATCGCGGCCCAGCGAACGAGCGCCGAAGGACAAGAAGGCCTGCGCGCTTTCCTCGACAAGCGCAAAGCCGGCTGGATGCACGGCTAAGCGCGTGCCGCAAATTCACCGGCTGCTGATCGCGAACCGCGGCGAAATCGCCGTGCGCGTCGCGCGAACCGCCCGCGACATGGGCATCGCGGCACTCGGTGTGTATTCCGACGCTGACGTGGACGCGCTTCATGTGGAAGCAATGGACGATGCGGTCCGCATCGGGCCGGGGCCGGCAAGCGAGTCATACCTTTCGGTCGAGCGCATTCTCGTGGCTGCAAAAACGCTGCAGGCCGATGCGATCCATCCGGGATACGGTTTTCTCTCCGAGCGCGCGCCGTTTGCGCAAGCGGTGCAAGACGCGGGACTGATCTTTGTCGGGCCGCCGCCGGAAGCGATTGCCGCGATGGGCGACAAGAGCGAAGCGAAACGCCGAGCGCGCGCGCACGACGTTCCGGTCGTCCCGGGCTACGACGGCGAGGATCAATCCGACGACGCGCTGCGCGCGCACGCGCGCGAAATCGGCACGCCGCTGCTCGTAAAAGCGAGCGCGGGCGGAGGCGGTCGCGGCATGCGCGTCGTCAACGACCTCAAGGAATTCGACGAAGCGCTCGCCGGCGCGCGCCGCGAAGCGCAGGCCGCCTTCGGCGACGACCGCATGTTGCTGGAAAAATACGTGGCGCGGCCCCGGCATATCGAGTTTCAGATTCTGGCGGACGCCCACGGCACGACGCTTTCCTTCGGAGAGCGCGAATGTTCGATCCAGCGCCGGCATCAGAAAATTCTCGAAGAAGCGCCCTCGGTCGCGCTCGATGCCGGCCTGCGCGCGCGCATGGCCGAAGCCGCAATCGCGGCCGCGCGCTCCGTCGGCTACGTGAATGCGGGAACCGTGGAGTTTCTGCTGGACGAGTCGGGCGCATTTTACTTTCTCGAAATGAATGCGCGCCTGCAAGTCGAGCATCCCGTCACCGAACTCGTCTACGGCGTGGATCTCGTGCGCCTGCAACTCGAGGTCGCCGCGGGTAAGCCCCTGGAACTCCGGCAAAGCGGCCTCGCGCCGCGCGGCTGGGCAATCGAAGGCCGCATCAACGCCGAAGACCCCGGCAACGGCTACCTGCCGGCAATCGGGCGCATTACGAACTTCGAGCCGCCGACCGGTCCCGGCTTGCGTCTCGATTCCGGCGTCCGCGCGGGCAGCGAGGTCGGCATCTTCTACGACTCGATGATCGCAAAACTGATCGCCTACGGTTCCGATCGCGCCGCGGCCATTCGCCGGCTCGAACGCGGGCTCGCAGATTTTCGCATCGAGGGCATCGGAACGAACGTTCCGCTGCTGCTTGCAATCGCTCGCGACGTCACCTTCCGTGCCGGCAACACGACGACGGCGTATCTCACCGAGCACGAGAATTTCTTGCACCCTGACGTCACGGGCGAGCCCGACGAAACGTTCGCCTTCGGCATCGTCGCGCTCGTCCGCGACGGACGGGCGTGGCGCGTCGGCGGCGTCGGCATCCCGATCGCGCTGCGCGCCGGCGACCGAACGGTGCGCGTGGTGGCGACACTCGAAGCCGGCGAGGGCGAGTATCGCTTCGAGGGCGATCTCACCGGCAGCGTACGGGCGGAGACGCGGGCCGACCGCATCGTCCTGCACAGCCCCGACGGCACGCGACACGCGGCAACTGCCGTAACGGACGCCCGGGGCGTTACCGTCTACCGCGACGGCATGGCCGTCCGGCTGACGTTCGCACCCCCGCCCTCGCTCGACGCGACCGGCGCCGGCAAAGCCGGGGGCCTGCCGGGGACGGTGACCGCGCCGATGCCGGGAAAGATCGCCAAGGTGTCGGTCAAAACCGGAGACGCGGTCGGCGAGCGCGATCTGCTCGTCGTCCTGGAGGCGATGAAAATGGAGCACCGCATCGAAGCGCCCCGGGCGGGCACGGTCACGAACGTGGCCGTCGCCTCCGGAGAGTTTGTGACGGGCGGAGCCACCTTGGTACAGATCGATTGATCCTCGATAAGCCGGCAATCGTCATCGTGCCGGGCTTCAACGAGCCCGAAAAAGACATGCTCACGCTTTCCGACGGACGGCGCCAGCTGCCGGGATTGAGCGCGCGCGGCTACTACTGCGAAATTTTTCCACAATACGAGAGCACGCTGTCCGAGCGCATCGATCTCTTCGCCGACTTCCTGACCGAACTCAAGAGCCGGGGCATTCCGTTCCCGGTGGTGACGCTCGGCTATTCGCTCGGCGGCCTCGTCGTGCGGGGATTTCTTCGGCGCTTCCCCGAGCGAACGGCCGACGTGTTGCACACGATTACGCTCGGTGCGCCGCACTGGGGCATCACGGTGGACATTCTGCCGATGCTGGCCGCCTTCTTACGCTTGCGCGATCATGCGATTCGCGATCTCGACATTCGTTCGGACTTCATGCAATGGCTCAATCAATCGGGCGGCCATTGGGAAGGGCGCTGGCGGCCGTGGGATCGCCGGCGCGATTGGGTGCTCGATAGCGAGCCATGGATCGGCCCGGAAGGCGCCTGCGTTTTTTCCATCTACGGAAACGTCCCGCACTTCGGAGACGACAACGACGGCATCGTTTGGAAGGACTCGGCGACCTTGGGCGGCCGCATCCGTTCGCACGAATTGCGCTATGAGAAAGCGAATCATCTCAACCTGATCGGCGCATTCAACCTTGGAACGTGGCTTATCAAAGGCTTTCGTTTCAACGACAACGTTTGGCCGGCCGCAATCGCGGCGATTGCCGACCACATCGAATCGCACGTGATGGCAGAACCCGCGGCGCGACTCGCCGCAGCCGAGGCCTCTTCGTGAGCATTCCACCGGCCGGTTCCTTCGCAGCGCTGCCGCGACGCATCAAGGTGTGCGAAATGGGTCCGCGCGACGGCCTGCAAAACGAGTCCGCCGTCGTTTCGACCTCCGACAAGATTCGCTACATCGACCTCTTGTCGGATAGCGGTCTGCCGGTGATCGAAACCACCTCGTTCGTTCGGCCTAACGCCATCCCGCAACTCACCGACGCGGAAGCCGTGATGGCCGGCATCGTACGCCGGGCGGGCGTCACATATCTCTGCCTCGTCCCGAACGTTCGCGGGCTCGATCGCGCGCGGGCGGCCGGCGTCACGTCGATCGCGGTATTCACGGCGGCTTCCGAGTCGTTCACCAAGCGCAACATCAACATGACGATCGCGGAGTCGCTGCAAGCGTTTTCAGACGTTATCCGAATCGGCCGTGCCGAAGGCTTTTGGATCCGCGGCTATATCTCGACCGCCTTTGGCTGCCCGTACGAAGGAGACGTCGCGACGGCCGAAGTCGTACGCGTCGCCACGGCGCTCGCCGACATGGGTATTGACGAGCTTTCGATCGGCGATACGATCGGGGTCGCAACGCCCGCCAAGGTCGTCGAGGTTGCGGAAGCCTTGCAGCGGCAGCTTCCCGTCGAGCGCCTCGCCATGCACTTTCACGACACGCGCGGAACCGCGCTTGCCAACGTGCTCGCCGCGATGCAAATGGGAATCGACATCTTCGATTCCTCGGCCGGCGGCCTTGGCGGCTGCCCGTACGCGCCGGGAGCGAGCGGTAATCTCGCCACCGAAGATCTTCTCTATATGCTGCACGGAATGGGCATCGAAACGGGCGTGGACCTCGAGCGCGTGCGCGCGGCATCCCGTTTTATCTCCGGCGTGCTGGGGCGGCCGTTGACGTCTCGCGCATACAATGCGCTCGAAGCAGCGAGCACGCGCACGTGAACGCCGGTCGCTTTCCGGCCGTTATGGCGGCCGCGGCTCACGGCCGCATCTTGGCCGACAACGCTGCCGGTACGCAATTGCCCG